>JBDTYU010000105.1:0-4453 GCA_040005535.1 Ginsengibacter sp.
TGCACAATTTTTTTTGCTATCATTATCATTCGTGGTGAATTTTTTACATGGTAGCTGTTGAAAGTATAATCACCAAATACTTCCTGGATCTGCAGATTGTGATAGGCAAACATTTCAGTGAAATCACCCAGGGAAAATTTTGCGACCTTTTCCTGGTGTTCGATTGGATTATCAAGTTCATCATCTTCCACAACTATTTTTTTATAAAAATGTGTTTCGTCAAACCATTTGGTAATAAAATAATTAATATTGTCAACCACTATTTCAGATTTATGCACCAGGTGATCTTCAGCATAATGAACATTGAGATAATCCAAAACAAAAATGCCACCGGGCTTTACTGATTGGGCAATCGTTCTTATTGAATTATCATGCTCCCTTCTGGTATTAAAATATCCGAAGCTGGTGAAGAAATTAAAAGCATAATCAAAATAATTTATCCAGAAAGGCAGCCTCATATCATGTACGAAAAATTGCAGATTTTCCGATTCATATTTCTTGGCTTCTTTAATACTATCGGTCGAGAGATCAATGCCTGTAACATCAAAACCCTTCGATGCAAGTTGGCGTGAATGGCGCCCTTTACCACAAGCTATATCAAGCATTAATGAACCTGGTGATGGTTTAAGGTAATCAATTAATTTATCAATAAATTTGGCTGCTTCGGTTTCATCCCTTTTAAAATATAACTGGTGATAATAAGGGGAGTTGAACCAATCTTTAAACCAGGGGGAAGTCTCCATCATAACACAAATGTAAATAATTAGGCAATAGTCAGTAAGTCATTGGTGAGTAAGTCATTTAGATTTTTAGGTCGTACACTAATGTATGGCCTTAGTAACGTATCACCCGGTTTTAAAATGTCTTAATGACCATTTTATTCATGGTCATATCAGCCCATTGGCTAATTAGCCCATTCAACAATTAATCAATTACTTTACCTTTACAAAATTAAAACTGAATAAGTGGCACTGATAAAAAGCATTTCCGGGATAAGGGGCACAATTGGCGGAAAGCCTGGAGAAAATCTAACCCCTCCTGACATAGTAAAATTCACTGCTGCATTTGCAACCTGGCTCAATATACAGGGTTACAACAAGATAGTTGTTATAGGCCGTGACGGGAGAATGAGTGGAGAAATGGTAAGTACGTTGTGTGCCAGTACCCTTACTGCATGTGGTTTTGAAGTAATTGACCTTGGAATTACAACCACACCCACTGTTGAAATTGCTGTAAAATCTGAAAAAGCCGGAGGCGGAATTGTAATAACTGCGAGTCATAATCCCAGGGAGTGGAATGCATTAAAGCTGCTTAATAAGCATGGTGAATTTATCAATGCAGAAGAAGGGGAAAAAATATTGGAATTGGCAGAAAAGGAAGAATTTAATTTCGCCACAGTAGATAAAATGGGAAAATACATGCAGAATAATTCTTATTTGCAAAAGCATATCGATGCGGTAGTAAATTATGGGTTGGTAGATGTTGCTGCTATAAAAAAAGAAAAATATAAAATTGTTGTTGATGCAATAAACAGTTCAGGTGCCATATATATTCCGGCTTTATTGAAAGCATTGGGCGTAAAAGAAGTTATTGTTTTGAATGGGGAAGTAAATGGAAAATTCGATCACAATCCTGAGCCGCTTCCTGCACATTTAATGAGCCTTAGCAAAGAAGTAAAAAAGCAAAATGCAAGTCTTGGAATTGCAGTTGATCCTGATGTGGACAGGCTTTGTTTTGTATGTGAAGACGGCAGCATGTTTGGAGAAGAATATACTTTAGTTGCTGTTGCCGATTACGTATTGAGCCACAGGAAAGGAAATTCTGTAAGCAATATGTCGTCTACAAAAGCCCTCAAAGAAATTACTCAAAAGCATGGAGGTGAATATTTCCCTTCAGCCGTAGGCGAAGTAAATGTCGTAAATAAAATGAAAGAAGTTAATGCTGTGATAGGAGGTGAAGGAAATGGCGGCATCATCGTTCCCGATTTTCATTATGGCCGTGATGCACTTATAGGTATCGGTTTATTTCTTACACATCTTGCACATTCACAAAAATCCATCAACCAGTTACGAGGCGTATATCCCGATTATTTTATTTCGAAAAATAAAATTGCATTAGAGACAAATGTTGATGTAAAAGAAGTTTTTAAAAAAATAAAAGACAAATACAGGAACTACCCTGTCAATACAGATGATGGATTAAAAATTGAATTTGATAAAGACTGGGTACATCTTAGAACCAGCAATACAGAGCCCATCATAAGAATTTATTCTGAAAGTAATTTTGAAACTACTGCGGAAAATATTGCAAAGAAAATTATGAAAGATATTCATGAAGCAATGTAATGTATTGTTACATTGTTGATTCAACTTGTAAAACTTTCAACTAATTAACGAATTAACTCATTAACCATTTAATAGATGGATAGAATTTATTTTGACAATGCGGCCACTACTGCACTGGATACAGAAGTGCTTGAATCTATGATGCCTTACTTTACAGAAAAGTTTGGTAATCCTTCTTCTATATATTCTTATGGCCGTGAAACAAGGATGGCAATTGAAACTGCACGAAAGTCAGTTGCGAAAATATTAAATGCACATCCCGCAGAAATATTTTTTACAAGCGGTGGAACCGAAAGCAGTAATACAGCAATTAATGCAGCGGTGTATGACCTTGGTTGTAAAAAAATTATAACATCTCCATTGGAACACCATGCTACACTCCATTGCGCAGAGCATTTAAGCCGTACAGGTGCAGCAGAAGTTTCTTATGTAAATGTATTACCCAATGGTCATATTGATATGATTGACCTGGAAAAATTGCTGAAAGAAAGCAAGGAAAAATGCCTGGTGACTTTAATGCACGCCAATAATGAAATTGGTAATATAACAGACATTGAAGAGGTTGGAAAGCTATGCAAAAAATACAGCGCCATTTTTCACTCCGATACTGTGCAGACTGTAGGGCATTATTCATTCGACATAAGAAAACTTCCTGTACACTTCATAACGGCGGCAGCCCATAAATTTCACGGCCCTAAAGGTGTGGGTATGTTGTACATTAATGAAAACGTAAAAATAAATCCATTCATTAATGGGGGCAGCCAGGAACGCAATATTCGTGCAGGCACTGAAAATATTTATGGTATTGTTGGTTTTGCAAAAGCTCTTGAGATCGCTACTGCAAATCATGAGAAGGATAGTGAATACATCGGTGACCTTAAAAATTATATGAAGAAAAAGCTAACGGAAAATATTCCAGGCGTATACTTTAACGGTGACCATACAGGCAAAAGTTTGTACACAGTTTTAAGTGTTTCTTTTCCTAAAACAGAAAAATCGGAGATGCTTTTATTTAATCTTGACATTAATAATATTTGTGCAAGTGGGGGAAGTGCCTGTACTTCAGGAGCCGATGCAGGCAGCCATGTAATAAGAGCCATCAGCAATAATCCCAATCAAATTACTGTGCGATTTTCTTTTAGCAAATTCAATAATAAAGAAGAGATAGATTCTGTTGCAGAGAAGTTGAAGGATATGATGTAGATTATTTGCCTAATATATTAATTCGTTTTATAAGAAATTTTTTCTTTTACATTTATTACGTTTGTACAAATTATTATCATGAAATATTTTTTAATTATTGCTTTCATTGCTATTAACTTATTTACAAAGATTCAGGCCCAGGTAAACATGCCTGCTCCAAGCCCTACTCAAACAATCATACAGGATTTTGGCCTGGGTAAAATAGAATTGACTTATAGCCGCCCTGGCATTAAAGGCCGTAAACTCTTTGGTATAAATAGTGAATTAGTTCCTTTAGGCAAACCATGGAGAACAGGTGCAAATGCGGCCACAAAAATCCATTTCACTGATAGTGTATCTATTGGAGGCAAAACAATTGACACAGGAAGTTATGTTATATACACTATTCCAAATCAAGCCCAATGGGATGTTGTGTTGAGTAAAGGAAATGCTTATCCCGGCTCTGAAGGTTTCAAAGAAAGTGATGATGTTGTTCATTTTAAAGCACCGGTTGCTATTCTGAAAGACGAAATCGAAACCTTTACCATGCAGTTTGGCAAAGTAAAAAATGAAAGTTGCGAACTTCATTTAATGTGGGGAAATACTGATGTCACGGTTCCCATAACCACTAATATTAAAGTGCGCATACGTACCCAATTAGAAGCTGCATTGCAAAGCGACAAAAAGCCATATTACCAGGCAGCAACATTTTATTATGACTATGATAAGAATTATGCAAAGGCTTTAGATAATATAAATAAAGCAACTGCTGAAAATCCAAAAGCTTTTTTTATGTTTTTGCAGAAAGCAAGAATTCAAAAAGATATGGGTGATAAAGCAGGTGCAAAAGCAAGTGCAATGAAAACAATTGAACTTGCCAAAGAAGCTAAAAATGCTGATTACGAAAATTTCGCAAATCAATTAAT
>JBDTYU010000106.1:0-8764 GCA_040005535.1 Ginsengibacter sp.
AAATGTATTGAGAAAATCATAGTATTTTAGATAACAACAAATCATTTATTATAATTACAAATCATTTTATGCAACAAATAGCTATTGAAAATTTATTTCTTATAGATATTGAAACCGTTTCCGGAGTACAGCATTTTCATTTGCTTGATGATGAATGGAAAGAGCTTTGGACAGAAAAGGTTTTTAAAAATTTACCCCCTGATACGAACGCTGAACAATATTATCCAATGCGTGCTGCTATACTTGCTGAATTTGCCAAAGTGATCTGTATAAGTATAGGTTATTTTAAAAAAGAAAATAACGATCCGACGGCTACCGGATGGCAATTGAGAATAAAATCTTTCTATTCAGAAAATGAGAAAGAAGTTCTTGAAGACTTTATAACAACACTTCATCAATTGCATACTAAAAATTCAAAATGGATATTTACAGGGCACAACATTAAAGAATTTGATATTCCCTTTTTATCCAGAAGAATACTTGTGAATAATATTGAAATTCCCCGCTACCTGGATTTTCAAAATATGAAGCCCTGGGAAACACCCGTATTGGATACGCTTCACCTGTGGCGATTTGGGGATTATAAACATTATACTTCTTTGAAATTGCTTGCTGCAGCATTGGGTGTTCCATCACCTAAAAATGATATTGATGGCAGTAAAGTGGGAGAGGTTTTCTGGACTGAAAAAAACCTGGAACGTATTGCACTTTATTGCGGTAAAGATGTGGCAACAGTTGCAAATGTTGTACTTAGATTTAAAAATTTGCCATTGCTTACCGAAGAGCAGATTGTTTTTGTTAGCTAATAATCTTATGCATTCCTTCTTCTTCTTTTAATATTTTTCCAGCAACTTCTCTTCCACTTTTCAAAGCTGCATCAACAGTAGATGAAGAATCTTTACCTATATACTCCCCTGCAAAATAAAAAGAGTTCTCAAAAGGTACTTGTAATATTTCCCGTGCATTTTTAGTTTTCAAAGTCGGATAAGAATATCCTCCTAAAATATGAGGCTCTCTAATCCAGTTCATCACTTTAAAATTTTTCAATTTTTTTTCAATGTCTGTAATGTGCATTGAGAAAACAGATGAAAGAGATTTCAGAATAATAATTTTGAATTTTTTTTGTGAATAATTTTTTATTTTAATTGAGGATGGCCCTGCAATCCAGCCCGTAAGTAATGGTTGTTTAGATGAATACTGCGTCCACCATGTAGGAATGATTTCATCAGTAAAAATATAAGATGGTGCAGGAATATTTTTTTTTTTAAAAAGTTTTTATCAAGCCAGAAAGGCTCATCAAATTCCGTTAAAAATTTTATTACTCCACCATTACCAATTTTTTTTGAAGCATTGATGTAATCTTTTAGAAAGGCTGGAAAATCAATAAAACTTTTTTCTTTTTTATTACATTGCAATACCCCTAAAGGAATTGCAATGATTACTTTACTGCAAAAGTATTTTCCCAAATCTGTATATACCTCAATATTTTTATTCCTCGTTATTTGTTTAACAGGCTCGTTAGTTCTAATTGTGGCTTTATCTTTTAAGCATTCCTGTTCCAAAAAATTTATTAAGGCAAAGTAATCCGGAACCGGCCTGTATTGCTCTTCATCTTGCTCTTCCATTTCTTTTCTTATTGCTGCAACACTGGTATATTTAGTATTTGCTGCATCATAACCTTCTACATATTTTTTAAACTGCTTTCTTAATGTGTCGTATTTTTTTGCATGAAAGTATTTCGATAAAAAATCATCAACGCTTATATCATCAGCATGGGCTTTTAATTTTTGTATCAACAACTCCCAATGAGGAACAACATCTTTATCAGTTGTCCACTTACCTTTTTGCACCCGGCAAAATTTTCCTTTTAATTTTTCTTTTTTGAGATTGGCTTCTTTCAATAAATTGAAAGTCGTTTTTAAATTACCATGTATAAATTCTGCGCCGCCTTCTGCTGGAAAAAAGAAATCATCTATACGACGTATTCGCCCTCCCAATCTGCCTTTCGCTTCCAACAACAAAATCTTTTTGCCCTCAGCAGATAAAAGCTTCGCAGCCATGAGGCCTGCCGTTCCCCCACCAATAATTATTATATCATACATGGAAACTTTTTGAGGTTAAAACAATAATTCCAAAAAAAAGTACCATTGCAGGAATTTTTTTCAACCTCATTTTTCAGTAATTAAACTTCAGCTTCAGCATAAGAGCTTACCGGCTCACAGGTACAAATTAAATTTCTATCACCATAAGTATTGTTTACCCTGCTTACACCGGGCCAGAATTTATTTTCCTTTAGGTAATTTAACGGAAAGGCAGCGAGGCTGCGGGAATATGAATGCTTCCATTCATCGGCAGTAATAACAGACAAAGTGTGCGGTGCATTTTTCAGCACATTGTCTTTCATATCTGCATCCCCATTTTCTATTGATTTTATTTCTTCATAAATATTTATAATCGCATCACAAAATCTGTCAAGCTCTGCTTTATTTTCACTTTCCGTAGGCTCAATCATAATAGTTCCGGCAACAGGAAAACTTAATGTAGGTGCATGAAAGCCATAATCCATCAGCCTTTTGGCCACATCTTCTGCCTCAATACCCGCACTGTTTTTAAACGGGCGCAGATCAACAATAAATTCATGTGCACATGTTCCGGCTTTGCCGGTGTATAAAATTTTATAATATTTTTTTAACCTTGCTTTCATATAATTAGCATTCAATATTGCATACTCCGTGGCTTTACGAATACCCGTTACACCAAGCAATTTTATATAAGCATAACTGATGAGTAAAATACTTGCAGAGCCATAAGGCGCAGCACTCACGGAATTTTTACCTCCATCTTTTCCTGGTAAAAAAGGCGCTAATTTTTCATTTACACAAATAGGCCCCATGCCCGGGCCGCCACCTCCATGTGGAATGGAAAATGTTTTGTGCAAATTTAGATGACAAACATCGGCTCCGATTATGCCGGGAGAAGTTAAACCAACCTGTGCATTCATATTGGCACCATCCATATAAACCAGGCCACCATTATCGTGTATGAGTTTGCATATTTCTTTTATGCTTTCTTCAAACACTCCGTGAGTTGATGGATAAGTAACCATTAATCCAGCCAGTAAATCTTTATATTTTTCAACCTGCAATTTTAAATCATCAATATCTATATTTCCTTCTTCATCACATTTTGTTACTACTACTTTAAAGCCAGCCATTACTGCAGAAGCAGGATTAGTGCCGTGTGCAGAAATCGGAATTAATATTACATTGCGATGGATATCGCTCCTGCTTTCATGATACCGATGTATGGATAATAAACCCGCAAACTCTCCCTGGGCACCACTGTTAGGTTGTAAGCTGCAAGCTGCAAAGCCTGTTATAGCACATAATAATTTTTCAAGGTCTTTAATTATATATTGATAACCTTTAGTTTGATTTGCCGGAGCAAAAGGATGTATCCTGCTAAAATGAGACCAGCTTACCGGAATCAATTCTGTAGCTGCATTCAGCTTCATGGTGCATGAGCCCAATGCAATCATGGAAGTAGTAAGTGACAGATCTTTATTCTCCAGCATTTTTAAATACCGCATCATTTCAGTTTCGCTATGATAACTATTAAAGATGGGATGCAATAAAAATGCTGATGTTCTTATAAGTGAAGCAGGAATATTTTCTAAATCGCTTTCATTATCAAATGTTGCGACAGATGTATCCATGCCTTCTGATGATGCAAAAACATTGATGATATTAAGAACATCATTTCTGTTAGTGGTCTCATCCATTGAAATGGTAACAAGATTTTCTGAGGAAAAATGAAAATTCATTTCATGTAGCTCTGCAACTTCTTTAATTTTTCCGGGATTATTTACTTTGAAAGTAACGGTGTCAAAATAACTTTTATTTTGTAATTCAAAACCTGCATCCTGTAATTCAATAGCCAGTGTTTGTGTTAGTAAAGAAATGCGTTTAGCTATGTCCGTTAGTCCATCACCTCCATGATATACTGCATACATTGCAGCCATATTTGCAAGCAATGCCTGGGCTGTACAAATATTTGAAGTAGCTTTTTCACGACGAATATGTTGCTCTCTTGTTTGCAGCGCCATTCGCAGGCAGCGATTGCCTTGTGCATCCACACTTACACCAATAATTCTTCCGGGAATATTTCTTTTAAATTCATCTTTAGTTGCAAAAAAAGCGGCATGGGGTCCACCAAAGCCCATTGGCACACCAAAGCGTTGTGATGACCCAATAGCAACATCTGCACCCAATTCACCAGGGGGCGTTAGCAATGTAAGTGCCATTAAATCTGTCGCCATTATTACCTTAGCATTTATTGCATGTGCACTTTCAATAAAACTCCGGTAGTCTTCAATATTTCCTTCACTGTCCGGGTATTGAACTATAGCTCCAAAATAAGATTCGTCAAATTTTATTGAATCAAATCTTCCAAAAACCGTTTCAATCCCTACCGGCTTTGCCCTGGTAATTAAGATGTCTTTTGTTTGTCTGAATATTTTTTCATCAATAAAAAACTTTTCTGACGTAATATGGTCATGGTCTTTATTCTTATGATTAAAAAGCATTGCCATCGCTTCCGCAGCAGCAGTTCCTTCATCAAGCAGGCTCGCATTGGCAATAGGCAAAGCAGTAAGGTCGCTTACCATAGTCTGAAAATTCAAAAGACTTTCTAATCGCCCCTGTGCAATCTCGGCCTGGTAAGGTGTGTATTGTGTGTACCATCCCGGGTTTTCAAAAAGATTTCGTAAAATAACACTGGGTACAATGGTATCGTAATATCCCTGCCCGATGTAAGATTTATACACTTTATTACGGTTGGCAACTTCTTTCAACTCACTTAAGTATTCAAACTCACTTACTGGCTGCGGTATGTTTAATTCCCCTGACAATCTTATGCCGCGTGGGATTGTTTTATCAATAAGTTCTTCAATTGAGCCTACTCCAATTTCATGCAACATCTCTTTTGTTTCCGCATCATTTGGTCCTATATGCCTTGCAGCAAATTCCGAAGATTGTCTTTCAAAAAGATTCATATTTCTGTATTTTCAAATGAAATTGCAGCTTCAGCCGCATCATCTTTAAGTGTATAAAATGAAGGCGCAAAGTTACGTTGCAAATGGGAGAAAAATGATAATGAAATAAGAAGGTTGTCTGGTTTGTATATTTACAAAATGAAAGAAGATTTATTGCATAACTGGGAAAAAAAATCGGCTCAGAATCAAAAAAAATATATTAATTTTTTAAGAAGACCTGATAAAAATAAAGTGCTCAAAGCCTTGCCTGTTTTGCATGAAGAAGCATTCGAAAAAATTGATTGCCTTAAATGTGCCAACTGCTGTAGAAACTATTCTCCCCGGTTTAAAACACCGGATCTTAAACGAATTTCCAAACATTTAAAAATGAAAGAGGGCGCTTTTATAGAAACTTATTTACGGCTGGATAATGATGGAGATTATGTAGTGAAAGGAGCTCCATGCCCATTTCTTGGAAAAGATAATTATTGTACTATTTATGAAAACCGGCCATCTGACTGCCATCGGTTTCCCTACACTGATGAAGATGTTCTTTTAAAAAGACCACAACTCACTTTAAAAAATTCAACCTTTTGCCCGATTGTTTATTATGTATTGGAGAAATTAGTCTGAACTGTGATTTATAGGATTTATGGGATTACCATGAGTTATACTTGCTTTTCTTTGTTTCTTTGTGAACTAAAATTTACAAGCTAATTTTTACAATTCATTTTTATGACTGAAATAGAAATTAATAAAAGTGCGATAGCAGAACGCTTTATGCGCTATGTACAAATTGATACACAAAGCGACCCTCAAAGCAATACTCATCCTTCAACAGAAAAACAAAAAAACTTAAGCATTTTATTGGTGGCGGAATTAAAACAATTAGGGATTAAAGATGCAGCAATGGATGAGTTTGGATATATATATGCAACCATACCCTCCAATTCTAAAAAGAAAAATATTCCTGTTATTTGTTTTTGCAGCCATGTTGATACAGCACCTGATTGCAGCGGAACAAATGTGAAACCTATTCTTCATAAAAATTATGATGAAGAGGATATTGTATTGCCTGACGATACTTCACAGATTTTATCTGCAGTTGCGTATCCATATTTAAGAAATCATATTGGTGAAGACATTATTACTGCAAGTGGAAAAACATTGTTAGGTGCTGATGATAAAAGCGGAGTTGCCGCAATTATGCAGGCTGCGGATTTCATTCTGAAAAACCCTTTTGTAATACATGGCGAAATAAAAATTTTATTTACACCCGATGAAGAAGTTGGTAAAGGAACTGCCAAATTAGATATGCAAAAATTGGGTGCTCAATTTGGGTATACGCTTGATGGAGGCGAGGCTGGTAGCCTCGAAGATGAAACGTTTAGTGCAAATAGTGCAACTATAATTATTAATGGTGTAATTGCACATCCAGGATATGGGAAAAATAAATTGGTTAACGCTCTCAAAATTGCTGGTGAAATACTTCATGCTCTTCCTGCAACTGAGTGGGCTCCTGAAGCTACAGAAAAAATGGAAGGCTTTGTACATCCCGTAAGGATGGAAGGGATCGCTGAAAAAGCAACGCTCGAATTTATTGTAAGAGATTTTGATCTATATAAATTGAAAGAGCATGGCGAAAGATTACAGAGTATTGCTGAAGATGTTGTGAGCCATTACCTTGGCGCTTCTATGGAATTTACGATTGCCGAACAGTATAGAAACATGAAACAGATACTTGATGAAAATCCACAAGTAGCTGCTTATGCTGCTGAAGCTATAAATCGCTCCGGACTTGACGTTAAGACCGAAAGTATTCGCGGCGGTACAGATGGAAGCAAGCTTAGTTATATGGGATTACCTTGTCCAAATATTTTTACAGGAATGCAGGGTATTCATTCAAAACTGGAATGGATAGGCGTAAAAGACATGGCGAAAGCTGCAGAAACTATTGTTCATTTATGCATGATATGGGAGGAGAAGACAGAGAATTAGGATTTAGGATTTAGAATTTATGAAATTGGCAGATTTTAAAAAATCAGCAAGTAGTGCTCAAATCCTCGCGAAGAAAAACCATTAGTTAATTTTAGAAATCAAAACTTTGAATCTAAAATCATATCCTACCTTCAACCAAATTATTTATATGGAATTATTAAGAGACTACTGGTGGGTCATTATTTTATTGCTTGCTTTCTTTGGATGTTTTGTTACTATTAACCAGGGAATGATTGGCGTTGTTACAATGTTTGGAAAATATCGAAGGATACTTAGGCCAGGTTTAAATTTTAAGCTTCCTTTTGTTGAACAGATCTATAAAAAAATCAGCATACAAAACCGTTCTGTGGAATTATCATTCCAGGCAGTAACTATTGACCAGGCAAACGTATACTTCAAATCAATGTTATTGTATTCTGTTTTAAACATTGATGAAAATACAATCAAGAATGTCGCATTTAAATTTATAAGCGAGAAGGATTTAATGCAGGCGCTTGTAAGAACTGTAGAGGGCTCAATACGTGCTTTTGTTGCGACTAAAAAACAGGCTGAAATTTTAATTGTGCGACGTGATATTGTTGAAAACGTAAAAGACCAGGTTGATCTTACATTGGAAGGTTGGGGATATCACCTGCAGGATTTGCAAATTAATGACATCACTTTTGATGAAGCCATTATGACCAGCATGAGTAAAGTAGTTGCCAGCAATAACCTGAAAGCAGCAGCAGAAAATGAAGGCCAGGCTTTATTAATAACAAAGACAAAAGCAGCAGAGGCTGAAGGAAATGCTATAAAGATTGCAGCAGAAGCTGAAAGGCTTGCAGCACAATTACGTGGCCAGGGTGTTGCGCTCTTTCGTGAAGAAGTTGCAAAAGGTATGAGCCATGCAGCAGAACAAATGAAACAGGCCAACCTTGATACGAATGTAATTTTATTCAGTATGTGGACAGAAGCCATTAAAAATTTTGCAGAGTTTGGTAAAGGCAATGTTATCTTCCTTGATGGCAGCAGCGATGGCATGGAAAAAACAATGCGCCAAATTATGGCTATGCAACAAATGGACAATAAAAAAATATAGCAACCGATATGTATGTACGACCAAATAATTTAATCACACAAAAAGTAACACTACTTTTAAAGGATAATAATATTCGTTTTGCGAAAAAGAATGCAAAACAAAAGGAAGTATTTGTGTCAAAAATGATAGACGATTATCTTGACTTGTTGCAACGAATAGACAAGCAAATGGCAAAGGAGGATTTGGATCCTTTTGTAAAAAAATTTGGAGGTATAATTAGTAACGGTAAAAATGTAGATGTAAAATTCCAATATAGTTTTTAACATTTAAGTTAAAATTTCCATGACATTTTTAACTTAGTAATCATTTATCAAATTACTATTTACATTTGTCCAAACCTCATCAAATGGATTTATTTTTTCTGCAGGCAGATACTTCAGTTGTAGCCAAAGCTGCACCTAAAGCGCAAAATTTATGGGATGTATTGGTTAGTGGTGGGGTAATAATGATTCCGCTTGGTATTTTATTTGTCGCCGCAGTCTATTTCTTTTTTGAAAGATTGATTGCCATAAATAAGGCTGCAAGGATTGATGACAATTTCATGCGCATCATCCGCGACCACATCGTTAGCGGCAATGTGGCTGCTGCGAGGAGTTTCTCAAAAAATAATAATAATCCTGTTGCACAAATTATTTATAAAGGAATACAGCGTATCG
>JBDTYU010000107.1:0-8474 GCA_040005535.1 Ginsengibacter sp.
CGGTAATATCGTAACCCAGTTGTTTTAAATTCACACTAAGTTTTTTACCCTTAACGATGCCAAACCCTTCCAGCTTTTTTATCCTTACATGAATAGTGCCCCCGCTAACAAAAAGTTTTTTGCCGAGTTCTGCATAAGGCGTCTCCGCATTTTGCAACATTTCCTGTATAATTTGCAAGTCAAGTTTGTCAAGATTCAATTTAGATGCCATAAAAGTTTCACGTTTAGAAATATTTCCCTAAAATACTACTTTTATTGAATCAATTCTATTTTTAATGTTGTTCAATTGAAATATTTTTTTAATTCCCATGGAAGTATTAGATTTACATCATAATAGTTCTTAAAAATTGTGGGGTGATGAAATTTTGGCAGACATGCCCTCTTGTCTCGGGGGTGAGGATAACAGAATAAACGTAGTGTAGAGCCGTTTCGGTGAAAACCGGGACGACCAGGGTCGACCACTGAACTTTGCGCTATAGCTAACTGCCTCGTGGAGGTTCGATCCCTCCCCCTACAGCTATATTTTTTTCCTATCTTGTTCTTTGCTGATAAGCTTATTCAACCTTAGCATTTATAAATTAAGCGGTTAGCTGCAAATCTTTATTATTATCGATTTGATACTTTATTTTCTTCACCAGTTCATTTACATCAAATGGCTTCGCTATAAAATCATCAGCGTGGCAAAATTTTTTAATTTCCGGAAAATTAGTATGTGCGGAAAACATAATTACAGGTATGTCCTTTGTCTTTGGATTTTGCTTTAGTTTATTACATACTTCTATACCGTCGATTCCCGAAAGGAATACATCAAGTAAAATAATCTGCGGGCAAAACGTTTTAGCTTTTGGTAGTACATCTTCTCCTTTGGGTAAAGCCATAACTTCAAACCCATATCTTTTTAAAACAGTTTCTACTACCCAAAGTATGTCAAAATTATCGTCTACAATTAATACGCGATTCATAGTGAATAGCACAGTACAAAAATTAAACCACTTTCAAACATAAACTGGAATTTACTATCCATCTTATCATTAGTTTACAGGTTCTGATAGTTAAATTGCTTTTTAATTGTTATATTTTTTAATTTCTATAAACCATTGTACAAATTCAACCTAACTATGGTCTGATTGTAGATTAATACTTTGGGTTAATTCCCCGAAAAGGAGAAAGATATTCCGCATACAGCAATTATATAGGGGCAGAAATCTACAGAATTCAATTATCGAACCGGTAGTATGCAAATATGTTATATTCCCAATACACCTTTGAGCTTTACATATCCTGTTTTACTTGCGGGTAGCTTATCGCCGGTAGTTAATAACACAATATGGCTATCTTTTTCGTATGCATCAATGCGTGTAAGAAGCTGTGTGTTCATGATATAAGACCGGTGAATACGTACAAAATGATAAACACTAAGTGATTGTTCAAAAAAATTCATTGTTCTTTTTTTTAAGAAAGTGCCTTCCGCTGTCACAATTTTTACATAGTCATCCGCAGCCTCTAAATAATGGATTTGATTTACCGGAATTATTTTGATCTTATTCCCATCTTTTACTACGATACGATTTTGTTGTCCCACCGATTTCGCTGCAGTTTCTATAACACTATGTGATGGGGCACTTACCGGGTGATTGAGATACTTTTGCATTGCCTTATCAAAACGTTCCTTGCTAAACGGCTTCAAAAGATAATCCGTCGCATTTAATTCAAAAGCTTTAATTGCAAATTCATCAAAGGCTGTAGTAAAAATTACTCCCGGCGGATTTTCAATAAGTTCGAGCATTTCAAAGCCATTAATTTTAGGCATTTGAATATCAAGAAAGATCAGACCAGGCTCATATTGCTGAATAGCTTTCATTCCTTCAAAACCATCATTACATTCTGCGACTATGTCAACATCAGTGTGTGATTGCAAATACTCTTTTACAATGCTTCTTGCGAGAGGCTCATCATCAATAATTATTACCTTCATTTTGGTTGTGGTATAAGTATGGTTGTAATAAAATGCCCTTCATTTTTTTGCGTATTTAAAAGATCGTGTCTTGCAAATAAAAGAAATAATCTTCTTTGAACAGATGATAAACCAAAGCCGGTTCCTTTGAGTGGTTGTGATGTTTCAGGATCAAATGGATTCTGTATCATGATCTTTAAATAATTATTCTCTTGTGCTGCCTTTAGCGTTATTAATACATCCCCGGTAGTGTCGTATAAACCAAATTTGATCGCATTCTCCACAAGGGGTTGTAACAGTAATGCTGGTAATTTACATGACAACACTACATCATTTAAAATTATTTCTGTTTGCAGCCGATGGCCAAAACGAACCTTTTCTATATCAAGATAAAGCCGCAGATATTGTATCTCTTCTTCCATTGTGTTCCATTGCTGATCATCTTTCTTTAATGTGCCGCGTAAAAAATCACTCAACTGTTGAATCATGTGCCTTGCTTTTTCAGGTTGTGAACCTGTGAGCGCACTTATTGAATTAAGACTGTTGAACAAAAAATGTGGCTGCAATTGCTGACGCAGTTTAAATAATTCTGCTTCTTTGGTAAGATGCTCCGCTTCAGATTTTCTTGCATCCATTTCTTTTTGCTCCCGCTGGCTGTACCATAATAAGCTAAACATGCTCATGCTGCTAATCAATAAAAATCCTGCTCCATAACGAATACTCCATGATGAACGTATGGTATTATAGTAAGAATCTTCTTCCCGAAAAATTAACCACATTGTTCCGTGCTGTAAAAGCATCCAGATACCGCTTAAAGTGAGACTCGTTACAAGTATATACCAATATTTTTCCTGCCGTGGCAGATAATATTTCATGTTATTACTGATGAAAAAACAAATCGCAGCTAACAAAAAATTACTTACCACGCTATCAATAACGGCATGTTTATCATCAATATGAATTTGCCTGAGTATAACGTATTGAATAAACATCCATACAAGCCACCATGCACTAAAAAAAAACCTCAAACGCTTATCAGCTAAAATAGAATTGGCCATTGCAGATCTTAATTCAATCCAAATGATTTTTGTGAACAGTTTTCCTGTAAATGTGAAGCCCGCAGGTAGGTAAGTTTTGTATAAATTTCTGCATCTTCCTCTTCACAAATGCGTGAGTACAATTCTGCACCATCAATTAATTCGTTTAGGGGGTGCAGTTCCGAAACATCTATAAACTTCCAAAGCACAGGTTTTTGTGTGTTGTTTAAAAAATTATCCTCTTCACTGTGGCCGGTTAGTCTTGCCTTTTTAAAAGCATTTAAATCATCTTCAGCATATACCAGCCTTAACTGCTCATCAAACTGGGGAGTGTGCTTTCCATCTCCGCAAATAATTCTATAAACCAGTTTTGCAAGATACCATTTCATATAATTGACTTTCATTAAAGTGAATAAAATTTTTATGTGCTGATAACCTTTTAAACTAATTAATAATTGGTTACTTCTATACCGCCGAATACACACGTTCCTTTCAATACCAATATTTTGTCCGGTTCAGGTACACTGATGTTGATACTTCGTTTATCTTCAATGCCGCCAAATACAGCGCTAACTTCGTTTTTTACATCCCAGTTGGAGGGCACAATTAATTTTGTACCTCCAAATACATTATTGACCTCAAGTACAATATTGTGTTGGAGATCTGCCTGCATAAGGTTTATTTCTGCACCGCCCATAAAACAGTTTATCTCTCCGCCTTTAAAATTTTTAGAAAGAATAATTTTTTTTACACTACCAAATACCGCATTAATTTCCACGAATTCTGCATCACTTCCCTGAGTGCTATTTTTAGGGCCAGTATAATTTAATGTTGTTCTATTATCGGGCAATGGATTGTCATATTGCATCCGGCGCCAGGTTCCTTTTGCCCCCCAATGATGCCTCGGCCGCAAAATATAAATAAGTCCAACAGCTATTAGTATAGCAGGCACAATGTAATTATGAAAATGAAGTTCAGGGCTGGTTTGGTCAATCAAAAAAATGCTTCCGATTATTATCATTACATAAGCGCCAGGATTGTGAAACCTGCTTTTAACACCTGACAAAAATCCAATAGCTATTAATAATACAGGCCATGTAAATACCCAGTGAGGTATAGGAGCGCCCATTTTATATGCTAATAACAAAACGCCCACTGCAACAAGTATAAGGCCACTCCATACCCGTGAATTTTTAGTTCCCCGGTAACGATGTATATCATTTTCATTCTGTTCCATAATTTTTATTTATTGAACAAATGTATACTCAGTATAAACATCATGAAAGAGCCGATAGGTTTACCTAAGAAAAAAGTCGGCGAGTTGCAGAATTAAGAAGGTGAAATTTATTAAATTAAATCCGGAAACTTTAGCAAATTTCAGATAAATGGGATGTTTGAAATAAAAAAATCAATTAGTTGCTCGTCAACGATATGCTTAATTACTTTTGCCAGCTATGGCTCAAAAAAAATTAAAAAGATTTGGGGAGATTAAAACATTTTCCAATGTATTGGAGTATCCTGAAAACATGCCCGGAACTTGGAAATCATTTTTTAAAAATAATAACCCCGTTATATTAGAACTTGCCTGTGGCAAAGGTGAATACGCTACGGGGCTGGCACAATTGTATCCACAAAAAAATTATATCGGTGTCGATATAAAAGGGAATCGAATTTGGGCTGGTGCTAAATTTTCGATAAATAATAATCTTCCAAATGTTGCCTTTCTGCGAACACAGATCCATAAAATCGATATCTATTTTTCTATAAATGAAGTGCAGCAAATATGGATTACTTTTCCCGATCCGCAATTGAGAATATCGAAAGCTAAAAAAAGATTGGTACATCCCAGGTTTTTAAGATTGTATCAAAAGATTTTGCAACCAGCCGGTAAAATTCATTTAAAAACAGATTCTCCTGACTTATATAACTTTACAAAAAAAATTATTGAGCTGTATAAGCTTATACTAATTACAGACATTGATGATGTACACAAAGATGAAAAAATATCGCAGGAACTAAGTATTACAACCCATTATGAAAGCCTTGATATTGCAGAGAGTAAAAGAGTTTTTTATGTATGTTTTTCTTTACCGGAAATAATAATTGATGCAGATGAACAGCTTGATCATTTTTTAAAGAGCATATAAATGAAGAGTAGTGATGATAATTTTACTGAAGGCATTCACTTTTATTATAACGAAAATAATTACATTGTTTTTACTGAAAAATATCACCTGCAAAGAGGTTATTGCTGTGGCAATGGCTGCAGGCATTGCCCGTATAATTTTGAAAACGTTTCCGACCCTTTAAAAAGTAAATTATTTGCCCAAAAATATAATGGTAAAAAAGAACAATAAAAATAATCCCCTAAAAGAATCACCACGATCCACAACAAAGGAATTCAGTTTTTTTGAAGATGTATATGCCGTCGTACGGCAAATACCGAAAGGAAGAGTAACCTCTTATGGGTCTATTGCCAATTATTTGGGAACAAAACTTTCTGCACGAATGGTTGGCTGGGCAATGAATGCAGCTCACTGGGCCAAGCCCAAAGTTCCGGCGCATCGGGTAGTAAACAGGAACGGGATGCTAAGTGGTAAAGCACACTTCGCAACACCTGATCTTATGGAAGAATTATTAAATAAAGAAAAAATAAAGGTAGAAAAAGATACTATTATTGATTTTGAAAAATTGTACTGGGATCCCGTAAAAGAACTGGGACTGTGATATTTCTTCAATGTAAGAAGTTATTGTACCGATAACGATTGGGTTTAAATTATCCTTATTGTAAAGTACTTTCTTTAATCAATGAAACTCCATATAAGAAAAAAACTAATAGACAGAAATACATGAAACCATTCTTCCTAAAAGGAATGGCTATGGGTGTTTAAGTAACTATTGTTTTATGAAATTCGCTATCAGCATCCAAATTCTTTTTCTCTAACCAAGAAGTGAAAACGGTATAAAAAACAGCCAAAATAATAGCGCCCTTGAACATGCCGGTAAAGCCCCATGCAGTAATGCCTCCGACAACTCCTAAAAATAAAACAAGAAAAGGAATTTTACCTCCACTCTTGCCAATAAGGATTGGCTTTATAACTGAATCAATTATTACGAGCAATATTCCGTAAATTATAAGGAAAATCATCATGCCTGTATGACCTTTGACTGCCATCCATATTATTAATGGTATCCACACCAAGAGCGGCCCTATTTGAATTACTACCAGGAAAAATATAAATGCTGAAAGACCAAGGGCAAATTGAATTCCCGCAATAGTAAGCCCAATCCAGGAAACGATAGCAGCTATAAATGCTGTACCCATTACACCAACAGAGACTCCTTTTATTGACATAGCAGTAGCTTCAAGTAAAGCCAGTCCAGATTTTTTACCCAACAAATGTTGCAAAGAGGATTTGATCGGGTGCAAAATTTTTTCTCCTTTTACAAGGAATAAGGCCGAAATTATAATTCCGATAATTAATTGAAAACTAACGCCAAGTAATCCAAGTCCACTTGTCATTATGTGTTGAAGAAATCCTCTCACCTGTTCTTCGTGAAGTATCAATGTTTCTTGTGGATTCGCCTGGAACTGCAACCAGAATGATGATACCCGGTCTCCCATTACCGGCAGCCGGGTTACCCAAAGTGGAAGAGGAGGAAGACCTTTTTCTTTAACCTCACCAACAAATACTATTGCATATTTAACATAGCGGATGAGTGCCGAAAAAAGAAAAACCAATGGAATGGCTATTATCGCAGTAAGGATAACAGCATATAGAATAGCAGCAAGTTTACGCCTGTTTTTTAGAAGCCGAACGAACTTCTCATATAGCTTTGCAAAAGAAACAGAAAAAATAAGGGCAAACGTTAGTACTCCAAAAAACACATGCAGAACATCGTATAAAGCCAGCATCAATGCAATCAATAAAAACAAAACTAAAATGGTTTCAATAATATCCTTTGATGCCGGTCGTATATATTTATCCATAGTCATATATTAATTGATGTAATCAAAAATATAAATTTATTGTTTTCAGTGGCAACAAAGAAATAGATTACGCATCTTATGGAGATTCATTATCAGAGTTAGCGTCGAAAAACAATATATGGAAAATAATGAGTAGTGATGTGTGCAAAATTACTTCTTAGGAATCAATTGTAGTAAGGTCTTATCATTAAGTAAACAACTACTCCTGTAATTGCAACATAAAACCAGATTGGCCATGTAATACGTGCAAGTTTCATGTGCCGGAAATAATCTGCAGTTAATGCCCTGTATGCGGTAAATAAAATAAATGGCAAAATAATTCCTGCAAGCGGAATATGTGTTGCAAGAATAAAATAATAAACATATCTCATAGCTCCTGCAAGAGATTGCTCATTGGCACTTAAAACTCCATCGTGATTTAGATCGCCATATTTTGCATCTCCGCTCAGCAAATGATGGCAGATATAAGAAATTAAAAAAAGCAGGGAAAGCATAATTGCTGCAAGCATTAACTTTTTATGAAGAAGAAACCTTTTAGATTTTACAGCTAAAAGCGCAGCCACCAATAAAAGTGAAACGATAGAATTTATTATCGCATTCGCTGTCGCAAAAAGATGTGGATTGAAAGGCAGGTTCGCATTCATTTTTATTTTAGTCAGCAGAGCAACAGCAATAAATATAATAATTGAAACTGTCCAGATTAGTATCCTTGCTTTTTTATCATTTCGCTGTAAAGCGGGTGCTGGTAAGTTATCCTGAAAAGGCGGCTCCATATATTTCTTTGATGTTATTCTAAATTTTTTCTTCAGCTTCTTTGAAAAAGTTCTTTTACAAATTCTTTGAAAGTTTTCTTCCTGTCTTTTTCAAGCATTAATAAGGGAATATCTCTAACCAGTTTTTTTTGAGCAATTGAATCAAAGCCATTGTACCATCCTCTTACAATTCTTTCTTTATCGAGCAGGAAAAAATTTTCTGTATGTACAAATGCCGTATCCACATTCACGTCTGCAATGCTGGCCTTAATTTCATTTATAGCAAAGTGATAAATACTATCACGGTTACCGGTAAGCAACCACCAGCTATCAGGATTTACATTATATTTTTCGGCCCACTTTCTTAATTGCATTACCGAGTCATGTATTGGATCAACGGTTACCGATACAAATTGCACTATCGAATCATTATGAGTAAAAGAATTTTGTAATCGCTTCATCGCCTTTGCAAGTTGCGGGCAAATGGTTGGACACCTTGTGAAAAAAAAATCAAGAACAATAATTTTTCCTCTCAAATCACTGAAAGAAACATTTTTTCCAAACTGGTTGGTAAACTGCATATTGCTTACACGATGCCATATAGTATCGTCAGCGGTTTTGCCGTTTTTTTTAATAATGTTGACGCTGTCGAAAAAGTATCTTTTCGGCATCTGCACATCCCTGTTGCTGTAATACCTCACCAAAATATAACTTACCACCGGCAATAAAACGGCGATCAT
>JBDTYU010000108.1:0-16868 GCA_040005535.1 Ginsengibacter sp.
ATGATGGTGAAGATCTGCAGATAGCTTTTAATGCAAAATTTTTAATTGAAATGCTTAGCGCTGCAGATACTGATGAAATAACTATTGAATTGAGTACCCCTACAAAAGCAGGAATCGTAAAACCTACTGAAAAGAAAAATGATGAAGAACTTTTGATGCTGGTTATGCCACTTATGCTCAACAGTTAATTATAAACCTGCACTTGATTTTTGCTTTAATAACCTATCTATTGCAATATTACCATAGTGTTTAACTTTAGCCTTTACTAATACTTTTCTACGGGGCTTTTCTTCCTTTATATATTTACAATTTCACTAAAAAGTATTTCACTATTTTTAATGGTTGTGTAACTAAACTTAATTAACATGGTATGGATCATTTTAGGAATTCTTCTTTTTGTAATTAGCGGTATTGTTGTTAAAAATAATCCCGCTCTTTACAGATATAAAAACATAGGGAGATATGTGGCGCTATTATTTATTGTTCTTGGAATTTTAACCGCTTGCATTGTACAGATAAATGTAGGAGAAACAGGAGTAAAGGTTTTATTTGGTAAAGTACAAAACCAGGTTTTGGGGAGTGGATTGCATTTTATAAATCCTCTTCTTGATATTCAAAGAGTAGATATTAAAACACAGAATTATACAATGAGTGGCATTAATGATGAAGGCGAAAAAAGAGGCGATGATGCCATTAGAGTACTGGCCAGCGACGGACTTGAAGTAACTATTGACCTCACTGTCCTTTATCACGTAGTTGAAAGCGAAGCTCCTAAGTTATTAAACGAAACCGGCCCAGATTTTAAAGATAAAATTGTGCGGCCATTGACACGGACAAAAATAAGAGATAATGCTGTTTATTACCAGGCTATTGAATTATTTAGCAGCAAAAGAGATGAATTTCAACAAAGAATTTATAAAAGCATTGAAGATAATTTTAAACAACGCGGCTTGCTGCTTGAGCAATTATTAGTGAGGAACATTACCTTACCTAATTCAGTTAAAGCTTCTATTGAATCAAAAATAAACGCCGAGCAGGATGCAAAAAAAATGGAATTTGTTTTACAAAAAGAAAAACAGGAAGCGGAAAGAAAAAGAGTAGAGGCACAGGGTATAGCAGATTACCAGCGTATAATTAATACCGGCCTCACCGATAATCAATTACAATATGAACAAATTAAGGCAATAAAAGAATTGGCGTTAAGTCAAAATGCAAAAATTGTTATGATGGGAAAGGGAAACACACCGGTGATCATTGATGCAAAATAACACGTTAAAATGGAATTAATAATCGTAAGAACCTTCAATAATTATTTTTCAGCTAATATTTTATTATCAAAACTGAGAGATGCCGGCATTCAATGTTATTTAAAAGATGAATATACGGTAACCATGGATCCCTTGCTTACAAATGCAGTGGGGGGTATAAAACTTGTAATCAACAAAAAAGATTCGCAGGAAGTTTTTGAATTACTTCATCATTTTGATGAAGATTACAGACGCAACGCTGTTTGCCCCAAATGCGGTTCACACAATATCGAGTTGATTCCTAAACGCACTGCCGGCAATATGATAACAGCGATCTTGAGCTGGTTGTTTTCTAATTATGCCGTTTCTGCAGAAAATGTGTATGAGTGCAGCAGCTGCGGGTATGAAAGCCCTACCTTGCCGGAACCGTTGAAGAAAAGCACCGGAATTTTTGAATCAGAAAGCCTTAATTAGTTAAGTCAATCGTCATTAGCATTAAGTCATCGTGAAAAGTCTTTTGAAATTATGCTTATTCATTTTTTAGTTAAGACTTTTTTCAATTTGCATGATGAGTATCAAGGATAAAAAAAGATTAAAAGTGGACACGAGTTTGAGTACGAATTAAGGAACCAATCTTATATTCATTAGTGTAATTTTTGTTTTTATAATTCGTGTAATAAACATGAAATCAATTGCGCTTATACCTGCCCGTTATGCAGCAACACGTTTTCCCGGTAAGCTTATGCATACTCTTGGTAATAAAACTGTGATACGACATACTTATGAAAATACAGTTGCTACAAGATTATTTGATGAGGTTATTGTTGTAACCGATAGCAATATTATTTTTAATGAAATTGTGGAGAATGGCGGCTATGCACTAATGAGCAGGCAACAGCACGAAAGTGGCAGCGACCGTATTGCGGAAGCAGTTGCCGATATTGAAGTAGATGTAATTATAAATGTTCAGGGTGATGAGCCTTTTGTAAAAAAAGAATCTCTTCAAAATCTATTACAGGTTTTTGAAAACGATACAAGGCATCTTGTAGAAGTAGCTTCTTTAATGCATGAAATAAAAGAAGAATTTTTTATTGCTGATGCCAATACAGTTAAAGTAGTAGTAGATAAAACCAACAACGCATTGTTCTTTAGCCGAAGTATAATTCCTTTTCCCCGGGATAAAAACGTGAAAACGATCTATTATAAACATATCGGTATATATGCTTATCGCAAAAAAGCACTGATGAATTTCACACAATGGGAGATTACCCCTCTTGAGGCTGCAGAAAAAATAGAATGCCTTCGTTATCTTGAAAATGGTGTTGGTCTGAAAATGGTGCTTACTAATGAATCTCCGGTTTCAATTGATACTCCTGAAGACTTGGAAAGAGCTAAAAAACTTCTTCCTCTTTTTTTATAATGTATTTTACCTTTAAGCTTTTAGAAATATTGATTACAAAATTTTACGATCAATGACGGCTATCAATTTTTAAAAAGAATGCTATGCTACAAAATATGACGTCTTCAAAATATTTATCGCTCATAAAAAACCCTTTCAATATTATCTCGACAAAAAAAGTCTTGCAGGTAAACCCAACCGTAGATCCAAGAAGGCAAGAACCCGATAAAATAAAAATTTTTGTATACGATTATAATAGTGAGGAGGTAAAGGAAAAGGAAGTAAAAAATATAGGTGAATGTTATTTATATCTTGATTCCCTGAAGGTGAGCTGGATAAATATAGATGGCTTACGAAAAAATGAAATAGAAAATATTTGCAATCATTTCGGCATACATCCTCTTATTGCAGAAGACATTTTAAGTATCGGGCAACGCCCTAAAATGGATGAATTAAACGGGTTATTATATTGTTTATTAAATATGCTTTATTTCAATGTGGAAGATTGTTCAGTAGAGAGTGAGCAGGTTAGTATAGTTCTTGGGAAAAATTTTGTTATCAGTTTCCAGGAGGATGCAGCAAAAGATGTATTTGACCCTCTCAGAGAAAAAATAAAAGTTGCAGGTAGTAAAATACGGCAAAACGGCGCTGACTATACTTTTTATTCCCTGATTGATATGATCGTTGATAATTATTTTGTAGTAATGGAGAAGCTGGGAGAAAGAATTGAATCCCTGGAAGAAGATATTATACGCTGTGCCGATACCAGAACCCTTTCTAAAATAAATATGATTCGCAAAGAAATGATTGTTTTAAAAAGAAATGTTGCTCCCGTGCGGGAAGTAATTAATGGAATTTTAAGAAGTGAAAATAACCTGGTTGATGAGAAAACTGAAAAATATTTTAAAGATGTATATGATCATATTATCCAGGCAAATGATCTTGCGGAAAATTATCGTGATATGATGATTACACTTCAGGATCTTTACCTGAATAATGTGAATCTAAAAATGAATGAAGTAATGAAGGTAATGGCTATTGTTACATGCCTTCTTGCTCCCGCTACGGTTATAGGGGGAATTTTTGGAATGAATTTTACAAGAATCCCCTGGCTACATAACACCAATGGTTTTTTTATTGCGGTTGGCCTTATGCTTATTATTCCGGTGTGGATGATTTTTGTATTTAAAAAGAAAGGCTGGTTTTAATTTTTTTAAACACTTTTGACTATTTGCGTTTGTTGCTTATATACCGGGACTGTACTGCAAGGCTCGCCATACATAATACTTTTCGCAACTGGTCTTAATATTTTTGTAATCGCAACATAAGCGGTATCCGGAATCTTTTTTTCACCGCAGCCTTTTACAACCACCCGTTTGCCCTCATACTCTTTTGCGTCAATTTTCCAAAGATTTTTTAAAAATAATACTTCATGTAAAAAAGTTTCATTTCCTAAAACCACATCTTTTGCTACAGGTTGCAAATAACTTACAGCGAGCATGTAAGCCCATACTGGAATAATGGCATCTACTGAACAGGTAATACAAACATTTTTATTAGCATAAAAATTCCAATCAAGATTTTTTAAGCCTTCCCTGTAATCTTTTTCTTTTAAGATAAGCTCCATAAACAAATGATCTTTCATATCAAAGACTGCTGTCTCTCCTTCAGGATAAAATTCGTCAAGATCTAATGTTACCAGAACACTTTGCGCAACTTTATTTACAATTACTTCTTCCATATTTTTTATATTGATGTAAAGTTACAAATATCAAAACTTATGTGTTCATGCATAACAACTTTATATATGAAACCAGACATTAGTCTATTTGAACTTATATGAAAATCTCTTTGGATAATCTTCAAAACTTAAACACAAAAAACCACATTTAAGGGCATTTATAAAAAGACTTTGATGGGTTCAAAAGAATTTACTCCTGTTATCTTTAATTGCCGCCATTTTCTTTAAAGAAGTGAAGGACTGTCCCAGCGCAGCTTGCTGGCTTCTGCTCATCTCTGCATTTTTTTGCTGACTCAACGTGCCAGCTAAGGGAGTATTTTTTACAGATACACTATTAACTTTTATTACAAACACACCTGTATTACCTGAAATTGGCGTAGAAACTTTTGTTTGATAGGCTTTATTAAAAGAAGCGCCTGCTACTTTAGGTTCGTTACCAATGCCATTAATTAATTGAGCATCAAAAGTCAGGGTTGAGTCTGCGGTATTTAATACCTGCAGGTTATAAACTTTAGCAGCTGCTTCTAATGTAGACGGATTGTTTAATTTCTTTTTTATCTCCTCTGCTTTTTTCATATTCTTTATTATTGATTCTACCATAGGCCTTGCTGTTTTTACATCGGAAAGACCTTCCTCTATTTTCTTATCAACAACAGCAACCACAAATTCATCTTTAATGGTATAAGGTTCGGAAACGTCGCCTTCCTTTGAATCAAAAGCCCATTTAATTATTGACCTCGCATCCTGCAATCCGCCTAATTGAAAATCATTTTCCTTAACCACGTTTGGAACTGATATTTCTTTAAGACCGTTTTGCGCTACATACTTATCAAAAGCCTGCTTGTCCCTTGCTTGCCCGGAAAGCTTTGTGGATGCAGCATTTGCCGCGTTTACGGTTTCATCTCCTGGCGCTATTTCTTTAGCCAGATAAGCAATTTTATAAGCCGGCTGCAAATTCTTTTTATCAAGTATTTCAATATAATGCCAGCCAAATTGCGTTTTTACTACTTTTTTTGTTTCTCCTTGTTCATTCAATAAAAAGTCTCCAAACTCTTTGGCAAAATTTTCTCCCTGTATAGTTGTAAGATCAAAATTCATAACACCTTTATCTTTGTGCGCAACCTTATCTGTTGAATATTTTGCCTCTAAAGAATCAAAATTTGCTCCACTCTTAATAGCTGTTGCAATACTATCGGCTATTTTATGAGCTGTACTATCTGGCATTAAAGACTGCCCGGTTTGAGGATCATTTGTTCCTAATAGTATGTGACGACACTTAAAACTATCTGGTAATATTTTTGTTGAAACTTTTTTTGCAAGTACATAATTTTTTGCATCGAGATATGGCCCAAAAACACCTCCTTCTGGTAACGAAAGAATAGAATCCTTAGCGGGCATTTGCATTTTTGTTTTAGGGGTATATCCCTCGAAATAATTGATAGCAGATGAGTTTCGTACCAGGAATGTTTTTGCACTGGTATCTTTATAAAAATTAGATTTTAAATCTTCCAGTGACTGTTTGATTCTTGCACTGTCTTGTTTGTTAGCCGTAGCGCTAAAAGAAACATACGATATCATTCGGCCGCCTTCCTGTTTATATTTTAATTTATTTTTATCAAGATAATCTTCAATTTCCTTGTCTGTTACTTTTATAGTACTATCGCTAATTAACGTATAAGGAACGGCAACATAAGAAAGACTCGCAAAATTGTTTTTTTGTTCGCTCTGTACTTTTGTAAGCCATTTGGGAATATAAATGCTCCCGGAAATCATTGATGTATATTTTGTATATAAGCTGTTCAGCCGCATGGGTTCTATCACCTGCGATGTAATAGCATTTCTCTGCTCCTCGTTTTTTGTTTTTTTTGTTTGTGCCCACCATTGCTTAGCCTGTTCAATATCATATTGCCCGGTTTCTTTATTGGTGAAGGCCTGTTTTAACTGCTGCGGTGCTTCCTCGCTGAACATAATTGAGCTCATTTCTTTAGGCGTAAACGTTATCCCAAGATTACTAAATTGTTCGGTAACTATTTTTTCTGCAACCATTTGATCCCAGGTTGATTGCCTTATCTGCTCTGTTTGCGCACCGCCACCATTAGGATTTTGCTGCTCCATCTCTTTTACTTTCGAATTAAAATCTTCTAATTCAATTTTATCTCCATTTACGCTACCGAGTATTGTTGTATTTCCACCACCGAATAATTTACCGGTACCGCTTCTGGAGTCCATTAACAAAAAACCAATAAGGCTTAACGCAATAATTGCAATGACTATTACAGCACCTTTCTCACGTATTGTCTGAATAATTGACATAATTATATTTTCTCTCGGATTTTAAAAAGAAGACCGCAAAAATAGTGTAAAAAAAGATACGAACAAAAGGTAGAAAACCTCTATAAAATAGCAGTAGCAAGCTATTTAGATAATAATTAATAATTATTTTGTTTAATAAAATTTTGTTTTTTTTCTCTATTAACATGAGTGTGGGGGGATTTTATTTTCTCTGTTAATAAACATGGTTTTTGAAAAAAATAGTCTTTATAAAGAATTCTTAAATAGTTTATTTGGGGTAAAAAAATCTGCTCCTATAAGTAACAAACATTTTCCCAATACTCCATTCACAAATTTTTTTATAAAATGTTTTATATTTTTTTCCTCATAACTTTTTATCAACTTATGTTTACAAACATCTTTTATATAGAACCACGTGTTAAATATTTATGTTAATGTATTGTGGAATGAAGTGGATAAAATGGATTTTTTATTTTTGTATCATCATAAAAATATTTGCTTTCCACAAAATCACATACATAATAGTAATAGACTATTAAATAAATAATGTATTAATATTAATACTATGATAGATATAAACAATGCGGCCGCACGAAACAATATAGAAAAAAAAGGTTTTCTTGATATTGATATTGACGTTAACTTAGACCTCTTTGCAGAAATTGAAAGATTAAAAAAAGAAAAAAATGCGATTATACTTGCCCACTATTACCAGGAACCGGATATACAGGACGTTGCAGATTATATTGGCGACAGCCTTGGACTTGCTCAAAAAGCACAATCAACCAAAGCTGATATCATTGTTTTTGCGGGCGTTCATTTTATGGCAGAAACCGCTAAAATACTCAATCCACAAAAAAAGGTTTTATTACCTGATTTAAAAGCAGGCTGCTCTCTAAGCGACTCAGCACCTCCGGCATTGTTTAAAAAATTTAAAGATAAATATCCAGATCATATTGTAATAACCTACATAAATTGTTCTGCTGGTATGAAGGCGTTGAGTGATATAATTTGCACCTCTTCTAATGCTCAGGCTATAATTGAAAGTCTTCCAATAGAACAAAAAATCATTTTTGCCCCAGATAAAAACCTTGGAAATTATTTAAAAAATAAAACAGGAAGGGACATGGTTTTATGGAATGGTGCGTGTATTGTGCACGAAATATTCAGTCTCGAAAAAATTACCAAACTTAAAATAAGACATCCGGAGGCAAAAGTAATAGCGCATCCGGAATGTGAGGAGCCTATACTCCGGATAGCAGATTTTATAGGAAGTACCACTTCACTTTTAAAATATACAGTTGAAAATGAAGCCAGGGCATTTATTGTAGCAACTGAAACCGGGATTCTGCATCAAATGCAAATACAATCTCCTAATAAAACTTTTATACCTGCGCCACCTGATAATATGTGTGCATGTAATGATTGTCCATATATGAAGCTTAATACCCTGGAGAAATTGTATTTATGCATGGAATACGAACAGCCACAAATAATAATGGAAGAGCAATTATTAATGGCATCTAAAAAACCTATAGAGAGAATGCTTGAAATTAGCCACAGGTATGGTTTGTAAGAAACTAAATAATTTGATTGCTAATAGAAAAAAAAGAGATGCACTACCACATCTCTTTTTAAAAACAAAAATTTAGCTACATTTTTGCTTTAATAGCTTGAATAGCATCCAGGTGTTTTTGTAAAGTGGGCAATGTATTAATAATAAAATTTTTAATATCATTATCGCTTACAGCACCTTGTGCGCTTTTAAAAGCAGCAATATCTTTTTTATGGTCATTTACCATCATGTCCACATAAGCCTTATCAAAATCTGATCCTGATTTTTTACTTAAATTATCAATTTCTTTTCTTTGATCATCGGTAACAGATGTAGGAAGATTAATATTTTTCTTTGAAGCAATTTCTTTGAAATTATCATTTGCTTTTGAATGATCTTCTTCCATCATTTTTCCAAAATCTTTCACTTGTTGATTTTTTGCTTTTTGTTGAGCCATTTTTCCAAGCTCTACTTCCATCATACCTCCAGTAGCAGCCTCTGCTGCAAAAGATGTTGCATTTTGATCAACCATTGCGGTACCCACATTATTAGTGGTGGTGTCCATTGTATTTTTTTTCATTGTCTCTGCTGAAACAGAAGTCGAATCGGAGCTCATTGAAGAGCTTTCAGAGCTTGTTGAGCTTCCATTGCAGGAATAAATAATAGTTATACAGGTGAAAAAAATAAGACCAATGATTAGCTTTTTCATAATTAATATTTTAGTTAATAGTTTTGAATAATCAAAAGCTGTTTCACCAATTTTTGAGCCAATATTCTTTAGACTTGTTGTTTTTTTTCAACTAAAAGAGTAAGTGACACGCCATTTAGAAGTTACCACAGTTACAAGAGTAACAAATTTAAAAAGAAGTATTTTCAAATGTAAAAGGACTAAGAACAAAAAATCTTTAATCTTTCAACAGCCTCGTTAAGGGTGCTTTCTTTTTTTGCAAAACAAAATCGCAAAACTTTTTTTTCTTGTGCAATTTTATAGAAAGCTGAGGTTGGAATAGTGGCAACGCCAGCCTCTTTTGTAAGACGAATAGCAAAATCTTGTTCGCATTCCTCACTTATTGCAGCGTAATCATAGAGTTGAAAATAGCTTCCGTGAGAAGGCAGGGGTTTAAAACAAGTCTGCCTCATTAAAGTTTCAAAATAATCTCTTTTTTTTTGTAAAAAAATTCCTATGTCGATGTATGTCGTTTGTTCTTTTAGGAAAACAGCAAGAGCATATTGCAAAGGAGTATTGCAGGTAAAACAATTAAATTGATGGACTTTTCTGAATTCATTCATTAAAGTATGTGGAGCAATGCAATAGCCAATTTTCCAGCCGGTACAACTATAAACTTTACCAAAAGAAAAGCAAATAAAACTTCGGTTGAAAAGTTCGGGGTATTTCAAAATACTTTCATGCTGAAGTTCATCAAAAATTATATGCTCATATACCTCATCACTTAATATTAAAATATTTGTGCCGGAAACAATATTACTTAGTTCTTGAATATCTTTTTTATCAAGAACACTTCCTGTAGGGTTATGCGGGGAGTTAATAATAATCATTCTTGTTGAGGGCGTAATATTTTCTTTTACCATATCCCAATCAATCCTATATTCAGGGTATGTTAGCGGAAGAAGTACAGGTTTCGCTCTGTTAATTTCTATATTTGGAACATAACTATCATATGCCGGTTCAAAAACAATTACTTCATCACCAGGTTGCAGAACGGCAGTGAGAGCTGTATAAATTGCATAAGTTGCTCCTGGCGTTATAGTAATTTCAGTTTCAGGATTAATTGTTGTTTGATATAAAAATGAAACCTTGTCTTCTATACTTTCCCTTAATATACCGAGACCATTCATATGAATATATTGATTGTGCCCATTTATCATTGCGTTATTCACTAAATCAATAAGTGATTTATTCATTTCAAAATCGGGAAAGCCCTGGCCGAGATTTATGGCATTATGCTTTGCAGCCAAAGAACTCATTACAGAAAAAATGGTTTGGCCTGTATTGGGAAGCTTACTTGTAATTAAAGGCGACTGCAAAATATTTTAATAAAGTCTATCAAAAATATACAATCCTTAATGTAAAAAATTATTCGTGTTTTTTACGGGGAAACAATAATATTAGTAAGGGGAAAAAGAACAAAATTTTTGAAAGAGATTTTGTCACTTTTTGAAAAAAATAAGCATTCGGGGCAGGATCTGCATTTGTTGTTCCCAAAATTATAGGCATCGATTTTCCGAAGGCCCAGTCAATACGAGAGCAATCACCATTATAATATTTTTTTAAATAATCAGCAGAACCTTTCCATTTATCTTCTTTCCTCTCACTTTCTTTAATACGAGGTTCCATGTCCGGATCAAAAAAATACCAGTTATTTTTGAAATTAAGTTCAGTGGCATAGTGGTGCGGAAAACCCACACTTCTATATGAAACATTTTTTCTTTTCATTGTTTCCATCAGTACGATGGCCTGTTGAGAGCAGCCCGCATAAGGGTATTGTAATATTTGATCAGCTTTCACAGGGGAGGAAAAGCCTCTACCAAAAATATATTGAGCTATAGCGGCAATCCAGTTTTGTTGTAAAGTATAATTGGAAAAGCCGTGATAAAAACGCATCCTTACAATAGAAGAAACTAAAACTCCGTACCCAAGAGAATTATATCCTATATGTTCTTTGCGAGCTAAACTGTCAGCATAGTCTATAAGCTTTTGAACAGAATTTAATCTTGCTAACGAAGGATCGTAAAGTTCTGTTTTATTATATACCGGTTCTTTTTCAAGAGAGACATCGAAAAAAAGAGGTAAAAGGAATAGGAGAGTTAACGGTAAGATTAAAAATTTCATGCAAAAGGTTGTCAATATCTGTCTGCAGAAATTAAACGAAAAAACTAATTTTTTATTTTAACAGCTTCTCACCAATTGTGAGAAATAATAAAAGAGAAAGATTTCTATTACAATTATAGATATTTATCTCCTTTATTTCTTTTTACTTCAGAAAGATATTCTTTAATATGCTGCTCTTTATCTTTTTTGCAAACAAGCAAAACATCTTCTGTATCCACAACGATAAAATCATCAAGACCCTGTAAAAGAATAAGTTTCTTGTTGTGAGAATGAACTACATTTTTTTTTGAATCGAATAATATTACATTCTCTCCTGCAACGGCATTTTCCATGTAATCTTTTTTAAGGTTTTCGTAAGCGCTGCCCCACGTTCCCAGGTCGCTCCAGCCAAATGCAGAAGGAATTACGTACACATTATCAGCTTTTTCCAATATTCCATAATCGATGGAGATATTTACACAGAGAGGATAAATTAAACTAATAGCAGCTTTTTCTTCTGAAGTTATTAAAGCTTTTTTTGCCCCGTCAAAAACCTCATGAATCTCGGGAAGATATTTTTCAAAAGCCTTAATTATATTTTTGGTTCTCCAAACAAATATTCCTGCATTCCATAAAAAATCTCCACTGATGATAAATTTTTTTGCAAGCTCAATGTCTGGTTTTTCAGTGAAAGTTTTCACCTTATAAATATTATCATTAACGGCATGTTGCTCATGTTGTATATAGCCGTAACCGGTATTAGGATGAAGTGGCTTTATACCGAGGGTGATGAGAGCATTATTTTTTTCTGTAAACTCAAGGGCTTCCAGGCTTACCTTTTTAAAAGAAGTATCATCCAGAATAAGATGATCTGCCGGGGCACAAATTAAATTACTATTTGGATTTAACTGATGCAACTTATAAGATATATAGGCTACACAGGGAGCTGTGTTTTTACGTGATGGCTCACATAAAATATTTTCCGGTCTAAGTAAAGGAAGTTGTTTCGCAACAATTTCTTTGTATTGCCAGGAGGTTACTACATAAATATTTTCATTAAGAATGTATTGCTCAAATCTTTTATAGGTTGCCTGAATCAACGTTTCCCCCTGATTCAACAAATCAAGAAACTGTTTAGGATAATTGAGCCGGCTTACAGGCCAAAACCTGCTTCCTATTCCACCGGCCATAATTGCTACATAATTATTTTCATTCATTTTATTTAATATTAAATAATTCCTTCCCGCACGAGATCGTGCAAATGTATAATACCTGAATATCTTTTATTTTCTGTTACAATCAATTGGGTGATGTTTTTTTTGCGCATTAAATCCAATGCATCAACAGCAAGCTCAGAGCTCTCAATAGTTTTTGGATTTAAGGTCATAATATCTTTTGCTCTTACCTCTGCGGGAGGAAGATCTCTTTCAAGCATTCTTCTTAAGTCGCCATCAGTTATTATACCCAAAATATTTTTTTCATCATCAAGAATAACGGTAGCACCTAAACGCTTTTTTGTGATTTCTATTATTACGTCCTTCAAGAGGCTGGTTGCTTCTACAGCTGGCTTTTCATTATTAATAATAAGATCGCTAACGTGTAAGTACAATTTTTTTCCTAAAGTTCCGCCCGGATGAAATTTTGCAAAATCTTCTGTACCAAAACCATTTATTTCCATGAGGCAAATAGCAAGTGCATCACCCATAACTATCTGGGCAGTTGTACTGCTGGTGGGAGCGAGGTTATTAGGACAGGCTTCTTCTGCAACAGTTGTATTCAATACAATATCTGCACTTTTTGCAAGAAAACTTTGCATATTACCACACATGGCAATGATCGTATTTTTAAAGTTTTTAAGAAGCGGTATCAGAACTTTTATTTCGGGACTGTCGCCGCTTTTGCTGATTATCATTACAACATCTTGTTGCTGCACCATACCAATATCACCATGTATAGCGTCTGCCGCATGCAAAAAAATTGCCGGTGAGCCTGTACTATTGAGAGTAGCAACAATTTTTTGAGCAACAATTGCGCTTTTTCCTATCCCGCTTACGACAAGCCTGCCCTTGCATAGGTTAATAATTGTTACAGCTTTTTCAAAATCTTCATTTATTAAACCACCTAATTCACCGATAGAACGGGCTTCGATTTCAATTGTTTTTTTTGCAGAGGAAATAATGTTTTTCATTCGAAAGAGGTATGAAAAAAACTTCAATAACATAATGTCACGCTAACGTCTTAAAAGAAAACAAACCTACTGCAAATGGATGGGAGGACAAAGTAAAAGGATTTTTGCGGCTAATATATTCTTCGTATCTTAACAAAACAACCCTTCAAATTAAATTAACTTTGAAACCTTTAAATAAAAACGCTGAGAAGAAAAGAAAGTTATGCCTACAACAAAATTAAGATCTCAAAAAAGCCTGGTAAAACCATCTTCGAAGATTATAACAGCCGATCAAAAACAAACTAAATCTCTCACTTCCCATCTTCAGCAAAATTTTGGATTCGATGCTTTTAAAGAACCGCAGGAAGAAATTATTAATAACCTTTTAGCAGGTAGAGACACATTTGTAATAATGCCAACAGGCGGTGGTAAAAGCCTTTGCTACCAGTTACCAGCTATAATTAGTAAAGGATGCGCTATTATTGTATCACCACTCATAGCACTTATGAAGAACCAGGTCGACCTGGTGAGAGGCTACAGCAGCACTGATAATATTGCACATTTTTTGAACAGCACTTTAAACAAAGGGCAACAAAAGTTGGTGAAGGAAGATCTTATTTCCGGAAAAACAAAAATGCTTTATGTAGCACCCGAAACACTTACAAAAGAAGAAAATGTTGAATTTTTTAAAGACCTGGAAATATCTTTCTTTGCTGTCGATGAAGCACATTGTATAAGCGAGTGGGGGCATGATTTCAGGCCCGAATACCGGAGACTTAGGGAAATTATGGACCAGATAAATAAAAAGATTCCTGTAATAGCATTAACTGCAACAGCAACCCCGAAAGTGCAAAGCGATATTGTAAAAAATCTGGGCTTACGAAATCCTCAAATATTTCTTTCTTCTTTTAACCGGTCCAACCTTTATTATGAAGTACTTCCTAAAATGAAGAAAGATCTCACAGTGAAGAGTATTGTACGATTTATTACTCAAAACAAAGGGAAAAGCGGTATTATTTATACGCTGAACCGCAAGACGACTGAGGAACTTGCACAAATGCTTATGGCCAATGGAATCAAAGCAGTTGCTTATCATGCAGGGCTCGATTCAAAATTAAGGGCAAGACGGCAGGATGAGTTTTTAGGTGAGGAGGTTCAGGTAATTGTTGCGACTATTGCATTTGGAATGGGAATAGATAAACCTGATGTAAGATTTGTGATTCATTACAACATACCCAAATCAATTGAGAATTATTATCAGGAGACCGGTCGTGCAGGCCGGGATGGCCTTGAAGGGAAATGCATACTTTATTATTCACATAAAGATGTATCAAAACTGGAGCATTTAATGCGTGATAAATCATTAAGTGAAAGAGAAGTGGGTGGTCAATTAATCAACGAAACGGTTGCTTATTCAGAAAGTGCAGTTTGCAGAAGAAAAATGTTACTTAATTATTTTGGTGAAGCTTATGATATCGATAACTGCGGGGGAAAATGTGATAATTGTAAAAATCCAAAAGAACTTCATGAAGCAAAATCTGAAACACATCTCACTCTAAAAGCCATTCGTACTTTGAATGAATGTTTTCCGATTAATTATATGATTTCTATTATTTTAGGAAAACTTAATCCACAAATAAAAATGTACAGGCATGATGAGTTGCCTGTTTTTGGTACCGGAAAAGACAAAAGTGAACATTTCTGGAATTCGTTACTCAGGCAAATGCTGCTCGAAAATTTTATTAAAAAAGATATAGAAGATTATGGGGTTTTAAAGATTACTCAAAAGGGTGAATTATTTTTAAAAAAGCCGGTATCATTTAAAATTGCATTGAATCATATTTTTGAGGTTACAAGCGATGAGGAAGAAGAAACAACAGATAGTGAAACAGCTGCTGCAGATGATAAGCTTTTCGAATTATTAAAAAACCTGCGTCACCAGGAAGCGAAAAAACGTAATCTTCCCCCATTTGTTATTTTTCTCGAAAATAGCCTTCTGGATATGGCAACTTTATACCCAACATCATTAAAAGAACTTGAAAAATGCCAGGGTGTTAGTATAGGGAAATCGATGAAATTCGGAAAGCCTTTTGTTGACCTCATAAAAAAATATGTAGAAGAAAATGAAATAGAGAAGCCGGATGATTTTGTAATGAAAAGTGTGGTGAATAAAAATAGTAATAAAGTTTTTATCATCCAGAATGTAGATAAAAAAATGCCCTTGGAAACTATTGCAAAAAATAAAACGTTGAAACTAGAAGAACTGCTTGAAGAAATGGAAACCATCGTTGCCAGCGGTACAAAACTTAATTTAGATTATGCAATTGAAGATCTTGTAGAAGAATACGAGAGAGAAGAAATTATTGATTATTTCAAAGGGTGTCAAACATCCAGCCTGGATATAGCCCGTGAAGAACTTGCGGATGGAAATTACACCATCGAGCAATTAAAAATTATGCGCATTAAGTTTTTATGTGAATACGGTAATTAGGTAATTGTAAGAAGCATCTCTATTTAATAGCAAGGAATAAAATGAATTTTTATTTCAGGTGAATAATTCTATTTTTGCCGCCCAAAGGTGCGGTAGCTCAGTCGGTAGAGCAAAGGACTGAAAATCCTTGTGTCGGCGGTTCGATCCCGCCCCACACCACTGTAAACCTCACTATTATTAATTATCAATGGAGAAGTTTGTTCCCCCGATTGGTATTTATTAAAATTCAAGAAAATCCACGCTCAGTTCCTATTATAGTGGAAACTAACAAATAAAAATTAAGTTAGAATATTTTGTGATTTGTTACTTCACACTATCTTTGGTTTTTTCCGGTTATTTAGAGTTAATAGATATTAAGAAATTATTGAAGGTTATGTTGTCGCAGAGTTATCTTAAAGAAATGAAGGCTTTAAAACGTTATATTATTAGTATTTTAATCGTAATCTGTTTAAGTTACTCTGTATTTATTTTTTTTGATGTTAATGAAATAATGGTACTAGGGAAAGAAGACGGGTTTTTTGAAAATTTGACGTTTATTTTTTTTGTATTTGCTGTTATTTTGTTTTTTATTTCTTTCCTGAGGACTAAAAATATTTTTCTCTTGGGCCTTGCTCTCTTGTTTCTTTTTGGAGCTGGGGAGGAAATAAGTTGGGGCCAGCGCATATTACATTTTCGTACACCAAATTCAATGTACGATATAAATGCGCAGCATGAGTTCAATATTCATAACCTGGAAATATTTAATTACACTAACCTTAAGAAGGTTAAGAAATCGGGTTTAAAACGTTTGCTGGATTTTAATTTGCTGTACAGGATATTTTCAATGATATTTTTAGTTTGTATACCCGTATTCTTTTATCATATAAAAACGCGGCTTATTACCAATAAGAAAATACAAATGCCCGTGGCACCTGTTACAATTGGTATTTTCTTTTTCATAACTCTGGTTGTTTTTTACAGTCTGAAATATTTTATATTGCCTGTTACCAAAGTGCAAAGGTATTATTTCGCAATAACCGAGGTATTTGAATTTACAACATCGTATATCTACTTTACTGTAGCTCTTTATTTTTATAACAGAAAGGATAATAAATTTTTAGGGAAAGATATAAAGCAGACGCTCTTGTAAATATTACTAACAATCAT
>JBDTYU010000109.1:0-8907 GCA_040005535.1 Ginsengibacter sp.
ATTTACAAATGCCAGATCTTTCAAAGAAAGTTTAAATGCTATTGTTTTTGATTCACCCGGTTTTAAATTAACTTTTTCAAAACCTCTTAATCTTTTTACATCAGGGGTTAAAGAAGCAATCACATCAGAAACAAATAACTCAATTACTTCTTTACCTTCACGGCTTCCTGTATTTTTTACGGTAACATTTATCGTCGTTGTCTCATTTGGTGAAAAACTTTTTTTATTAATATTCAGATTACTGTATTCAAACGTTGTATAAGAGAGTCCAAATCCAAATTGATATTGTGGATAGTAATCTCCACCTTGCGGATTACCATCGCCTTCGGAAGGTTTATGAATATAGCCTGCTAATGAATTTGTATATCGTGGATAGGTAATGGGTAGCTTCCCGCTTGGATTTACATCGCCTGCAAGTATATCAGCTAATGCATCTGCACCAAAATTTGAAGGAAGATATACGTCGAGAATGGCTGCAGCGCCAGGTTCTATCTTATTAAAAATTCTGGGGCGGCCTTCATTCAAAATAAAAATTACCGGCTTTCCGGTTTTAATCATTGCATTAGCCAATGCAAGCTGGTTATCAGATAAACTTAAATCATTCAAATTGCCGGGCGTTTCAGTATAACTGTTTTCACCGATGCATAATAAAATATAATCAGCTTTGGCTGCGGCATCGATTGCTGCATTCATATCTGCAACAGAATCTTCATCATATTTTCCTTTCATATTATATGCAACACCTTTTTCATAAGTAACATTTGCGGCACCAAATTTCTTTTGGACTGCTTCTAAAATTGTATTGTACTTCTCTGCATATTCATCTGTTTTTTCTCCCTGCCATGTGTAAGTCCATCCGCCATTTAATGTTCTCATAGAATTTCCATTGGGACCGGTTACCAGTACTTTTGCATTCTTTGGCAATGGTAAAATATTATTGGTATTTTTTAAGAGGGTAATAGATTCTGCAGCGGTATTGTAGGATGCTTTTTCAAATTCAGCGCTTCCAAATTTTGGATAATCTTTTAAATAAGTCACCGGTGTTTCAAAAATTCCAATTTCCTGTTTTACTCTTAAAATTCTTGTAACGGCATCATCAACCCTGCTCAAAGAAACTTTGCCTTCTTTAACCAATGCAATAAGATCGCCGCAAAACTCTTTATAATCATAAGGGATCATGGACATGTCAATACCGGCATTTATCGCCAGCATTACTGCTTCTTTTATATCTTTTGTAATGTGATCGCGGCGATAAACATTTTCAATATCCTGCCAGTCACTCACAATGAAACCGGTGAAGCCTAATTCTTTTTTTAAAATATCAGTAAGAATGTGTTTATTAATATGCGTAGGCACACCATTGATCAATGCTGAATTTATCATTACAGTTCTTGCATTTGCGTCTATGCATGCCCGAAAGGCTGGCAAATGATACTCACGCAAATAATATTCAGGTATCCATGAATCTGTACGATCGTGCCCTGATTTAGGATCGGCATAATCCATATAATGTTTTAAGCTTACTGCAAGTTTTTCTTTACTGCCTAATGGTTCCTGAATGCCCTTTACAAATTGAATTCCCATCTGCGAACTTAAATAAGGATCTTCTCCATAATCTTCCCAAATGCGTGGCCATTGTGGGTTTGTGCCCAAATCCAATACTGGTGAAAAAGTCCAGGGAACACTTGCTGCTCTGGATTCATACGCTGTAATAACTCCTGCATCAAAAATCAATTGACGGTTCCATGTAGCAGCCTGCCCGATTTCCTGTGGAAACAATGTAGAGCCTGCAACATAATTTACCCCATGATTATCATCAAGGCCATATAAAACCGGGATCTTCAAACGGGTTTCCTTCGCTGCACTTTGAATTTGTTCAATGACAACATTCCATTGCTGAGGATTCATTAAACCAGGTGTGTTTAACAAGGAACCTATTTTATAATTAACTACTGCATCTTTAAATTTATCCTGGGTAAAAATAAAATTTCCGTTTTGCATGCTTCCTAAAGATTCAATAGATACCTGGGCCATTTGCCCGACTTTTTCTTCTAAAGTCATTTGCTTTACCATGCCATTGATTTTAGATTCTATTGCAGCATTGCGGGACTGAGCTTGACTGATCCCCGTCACCACAATAAATATCATACATAAAAAAATCATGTGTCGACTTGTACAGACTATATATTTCATTATAAATTTTTGGTTAGAATTTTGACTAAATTTTTTCGTACTTCTTTTTATAAAATTATTTTTGCGATTGTCACAGTTAGTAAGAGAAATTCCTTTTATCAATGAACATGATGTACGCTGCTATCATAATTATTAATTGAAATATTTTGAAATGCATTTAAAAAAATTAAAAATCTGAGTAAGAAGTGCTGTGCATTAAAATGCTGTCAATGTGTGAAACTGATACCTTGTTTTCATTTTCCGGCTTTGCAGATATTTCTTTCCATTGAAGATCGTTACCAAAAATTTTCCATTGATCGTCTCTTTGCTGCACGTTATCAAAAACAGGCATGTACATAAAATTGGGCATGCGGCTCCCTGATACCACACGTGCATAAAAAACAGGATCGAATCCAAGGCGCTTAAAAATTTCTATCTCTCCACCCGTATTAAACATCGCCATTTTTTTTTCTGCAAGATTTTCTGTAGGACTTTCATAGCTTCTTAATTCAAAAATCCTTTCAGCGTTTTTTGTTGCTGGTAACAATAAGTGACCCTGACCTGAAAATGCTTCCAGTAAAATTGATTCCATTCTTTCATAAGGAGATTTATCAAACGGCGCTTCAATAAAACTTTTCGATGATGATATATATGCCGCATCTTTCTTAAGATTTTCTTGCAGCTTCATCCATGCTTCTGCCGAATTAAAAGGGATAAAAACATAAATAAATTTTACTGTTGCTGTATCATTTGTGATTGGTTTAAAAACACCAATATTTTTAATACCCAACCGGTGTAACTCAGGCAGGTAAACATTTTTCAAATAATCATCGACTTGCTCAATCTGTTCATTATTTTTTAAATGATATACTTTTATTTGATAAAAATCCTGCTGAATTTTTGCACCACCATAAACTACCGGAGTTAAAATTATCAGCATCGCAAGAATGAAAAACACATTTCTAATTTTGATCATTATTTTAATTTGAGCTTTGCTAATTACTGAACATTTTTAAGCAGAACACCTGTATTATCGTTGGTTTTAAAGCCTTTTCCATCTTCAGCATAAATTCTATAAGCTTTTATATTTATGGGTGATGCAGAACCTTTATAATCTTTTATCTCCACGTCTTCGAAATGATTTAACTCAATACCGTTAGTAAAGAAAGGCATTCGTGTATTTGTCCATTGCAATTTAAAATCATTGATGCGTAGACCTTTTACATATTGCACAAGTATGCCAGGGATATCTCTTTCAAAAAGTGATTTTTGTAAACTGCTTCCTCTCAGGTCAACGTTACCTCCCGATATTTCATTCAGCTTGCTGTCGGTCAATTCAAATCGTACATGATTAAATGACACATCTTCCATCACACTTGAATCACTTCCATATAATAGCATCCCGTTTTCCCCTTTACAAATGATATTTTCAAATAACACATGTTTTATTTGTCCCAGCTTTACTTTATCATTTCCTCTTACTGCCGAAATATGAATAGGCTCGCCATTGCCCCACCAATCACCAGTTCGCAAATATGTTTCTATATTAATGTTGGAAAAAGTAATGTTCTCCAGGGAGCCTTCATCTCTTATGAAGATTCCAATACCTCTGGTTGAGTTGGTGATATTAATATTGCTGACTTGAATATTCTTTACGGTATTCTGATCAAGGAAACCAATGCGTATACCACTTGAATAGGATTGAAGATTACAATTGCTGATAATAATATTTCCGGATGGATGTAAGAGACGTTTAAATCCCGGAATTTCAAAATGATGATTGTAGCCAACTATTGCGATGGCGTCATCTCCACTGCGAATGTCACATCCTTCAATGACTACATTGGTACAGCTTGTTACGTCTATACCATCAGCATTCGGCGCCAATAAATTATTCCATAACCTTATGCCGCTTACATGCACTGCATCGCAATCTGCAAAGTGCATACACCAGAAAGGGGCTTTTGTAATAAGTATATCTTTTATCGTTATTCTTTTACAATTACTGAAAACAAACATTTGATAAGGCCTGTCTTTTGGAACTATAGGACCATCTCCTATGCCTTCCTTTACATTCCTGAAATTTTCTTTTTGCCGTGTAAATTTTGTGTCATCACTGCTAAGCTTTTTTGCTTTATCCAGATCAAAAAAATTATCTCCGTTGCCGTCAATTTGACCCTCACCCGATATCGTTACATTTTCTGCATCTTCCGTAAAGAGCATTCCTTTATGAATATGCGCATAAGATTCTCCGGCAAAAAATGGCTCGTAGTCATTCAGATTGGTACTACCTCTTAATATAGAACCACTCTGCAGGTACACATGAACGTTAGTCTTAAGGTGCACAGTACCGATGATAAATATTCCTGTTGGAATAATCACATCGCCGCCGCCACTCTTATTACAGGCATCTACTGCCATTTGTATGGCTTTCGTACAAATCATTTTTTCATCGCCAACCGCCCCATATTTTTTTATATTAAAGGTATTATCCTGCGCTGTTATATTGGATGTAATACAAGTGTATAAAAGAAATAATAATAAAAATCTCATACTTAATTATTTAGGCTGGTATTGTAAAGATGTATTCATTTGAAAATGGATATTGGATTTAAATCAAGTTTTTGTTGATAAATTTATTCTTCGAATCAATTCAATGCAAGCCCTGCTATTGTGATAAGGGCATTTCCATATTCCGACTTTATCTTCATCCATTAAAGAATAATTTTCTTTTATGCCCCAAAACCATTCGCCGTTTTTTATATCAACAATGTGCTGCTTCGTGAACTCCCAACTGTTTAGAGATTTTTCAAGATACATCTCATCGCCGGTTATTTGCCAGGCATTAAAAAATCCTACCATGCTTTCAGCCTGCGGCCATGAATGCTTTTCTTTATTAAGATGATCTTCTCCTGCATCATATTCATACCATAACCCGCCATCTTCGTCAAGTCCTTCTGCTGCTGCATCCGCAAGCTGTACAGATTTTATTTTTATTTTTTCCAAAAGGTCTTTCTCACCAATAGTTTCACAAGTTTCCTGTAAAAGCCATGCCGCTTCAACATCATGACCATAGGAAATTATATTTGATTTTACATTCCATTCTTCATCAAAAAACAAAATAAGGTGATTAGTTTTTTTATCAATTATATGGTCTAAAAAAATATTATTAAGACCAGTAATTTTTTCTTTTAAACCTTCGTTTGGCCATATACGATAGAGATTTGCAAAACCTTCCAGCACATGCAAATGTGTGTTCATTGATTTTTTTTCATTTGCATCTTTTTTACTTAGCCTTAAATCATTTAGTTCTTTCCAGTCCCTTGATAATGCTTCAATGTAACCGCCATTTATTATATCATAGCTACGTTCAACAATAAGATTATACAACTCTATAGCCAGTTCCTTTACCTGTTTATTTTTACTGCATTGGTAAAATTCACTAAGGCCATAAATTGCAAATGACAATGCATAAATTTGTTTTTTTGTATCGAAAGGAAATCCGTTATAATCTACCGTCCAATAAACACCGCCATATTTTTTATCAATAAAGTGATCGATAATATATTGATAAGCTCTTTCTGCTGTAATTAAATAGTTTTTATTTCCTGTAAGATTATACGCGGCAGAAAATGCCCATAATATCCTGCTGTTAAGAACAGAACCCTTTGGAGCAGTAGGAAATATTTTATTTGAATTATCAAGCTTGCCGTAAAATCCTCCAAACTCTTTATCAATCGTATTTTGCTGCCAGAAGTTTAATATTCCGGATAGCTCATTTTGCAATTCTTTTTTATATTGCTCCAACTGCGTTGCAGAAACTATATCATTATTTTTATACAAATTTTTATTTTACCATTTTCGTATTTGCACGCTTTTGAAACTTCGTTTGTACAGTACCGTTATGATTTTTTACAGACAGGTTTTTGTCTATTATATTCATAAGAATTTGCACAGACGCTTCTGATGAAAAGCCGTCTCCAGGAGTGTTGATCACGTAATCCAACAATTTTTTTATAGTGGTTGTAGCAACATGACTTCGTAAATCGGATGAAGCATAATAAATAAAAACAGTTCCATCATCATCAGCGATCCATCCATTGCCAAAAATTACATTGGAAACATCGCCCACTCTTTCTTCCCCCTCGGGTGCCATGAAATATCCACCAGGCTTGTGAATCACTTTGGTAATGTCATTCAGATCGGTCATAAACATATATAATACATACCTCAAACCTGCTGCAGTATTTCGTACACCATGTGCAAGATGCAGCCATCCTTTTTCTGTTTTTAAAGGTGCCGGACCCAACCCGTTTTTTGCTTCATACACTGTATGATATTCCTTTTTATCTATTACAATTTCTTTCTTTATTACAGCATTTTCTATATCTGCACAAATCCCGAAACCAATGCCACCGCCAGTTCCAGCCCCAGTGAATGTATCCTGGGGGCGTGTGTAAAAAGCGTATTTATTATTATAGAATTCAGGATGCAGCACAACATTCCTTTGCTGTGGTGAGGGTGTTTTAAGATCAGGAAGCCGTTCCCACTCCAGAAGATCTTTTGTTCTTACTATACCACATTGAGCGATTGCTGCGGATTGATCTCCATTGGAAGCATTTGGATCTTGTCTCTCTGTGCAGAATGTTCCATAAATCCATCCATCTTCATGCTTAACTAAACGCATATCATATAGATTTACTTCAGGCGTTTGCGTATTTGGTATTACGACAGGAAGATCCCAAAACTGAAAATTATCGATACCATTTTCACTTTCTGCAACAGCAAAAAATGATTTTCTGTCAGCGCCTTCAACTCTTGCTACAAGCACATATTTATTATTATATTTTATGGCGCCCGGGTTAAAGACAGCATTTATCGCAAACCTCTCCATCAGGAAGGGGTTTGTTTGCTCATTGAAATCAAACCTCCAGTTTAGGGGTGTATGCGCTGCCGTGAGAACAGGATTTTCGTACCGCTGATAAATATTATTGGTTGATTTAAGCGGATTATTTGTCCGTGTAATCAATTGGGAAAAGGATGTACTTAAAGCATCGACACTGTTTTTAAAAGATGTATTCATATTAAAAGATTATTGCCGTCGTATATATTTTCATTTTTAATTTTCTAATTTATTCCACCATGTTTTTTTAAGAATGAAAGCGATAATTCCTAAAATGAGAATAGTTATTAATAGCGGAAGCTTCATCCATAATATAAAATACATAGGTAAGATGGTAAGACAAGTTTGCCCAATTACTCCAATCACTACATTGAACATATCGAGCTTAAACCTTTTATTAGGCACAAACAACGGATCTTCAGCAATAACCACTTCATGTACTGGTTTCCAGAATCCCCAGGGTCTTACCTGCTTGTAAAACTTTTTTAGTATTTCAATATCAGTTGGCGGTGCAGTATATGTTCCGACGATACAACCGATAACAGAAATTAAAAATAATAAAGGCCAGTTATACAAAGGCAACCCTGTAAAAATAAAAGGAAAGACAAGAGCAGCAACGATACCCGCCATCATGCCCCAAAAAAATCCATTCGCATTAAAGCGCCACCAATACCATTTCAACATATTTGCGGCAATGTAACCTCCATACAAGGCACCCACGATCCATTGCAAAACAGAATTTACATCTTTGGCAAAAAAACCGAGCGTAATTCCCACAGCAGCAACAAGAACCCCTACAAGATAATTAAGTGTTATAATCTTTTTGGTAGATGCGACAGGGTTCACATATTTAAGATAGATATCGTTTACTATATAAGCCTGGGCTGCATTTAAGGTGCCTGAGAAAGTTCCCATAAAAGCACCAAGTAACCCGGTAAGTACAATACCTAATACCCCGACTGGGAGAAAATTATTTATAGCGCCCGGTAAAATTCTTTCAAAATCGGTGCTGCCCCCAGGTGCAGATAAATCCAATTGATTATAGTAAAGTAATGCAAGAACCGTAAGCCCGATAATCATTGTATAGCGAATGGGTAATAAAATGATAGAGACAAATCCTGTCATTTTAGAAGCCTCTTTCGGAGAACGTGTTGATAAAACTTTTTGCATATCATAATTTGGCGCAGGCCCGGCAAGGCTTGCAAAAACACCCTTAAATAACATCATCATAAAAAAGATACCGAACAATCCAAAATTATCATCGGCAATTTTTTTATTGGCTGCCGGAAGAATGTTATTCCAGTTAAGATTTAGATGTAAACCAAAAAACGGATTACTCCAGCCCTTAGGTGTATTCAGCGTTTGTCCATGCACGTGAGTAATGGCAATATACCCGATGCAGATACAACCCACCGTCATAATTATATATTTAATGAGATCTCCAATTACTATGCTGTGCATGCCTCCGAGAATGGAATAGAACATAGCAAACAAAGTGAAAATAATTCCATAAAAATGAGCGACATATTGAGCACTTACATGAAAAGGAATGTAAGGCTGTACAATGTTCCAGGGAACAAAAATTTCAATAAATTTCCCCAAGCCAACAAACCCATAAGCCAGGAAACCGAGGCATCCTATCAAAGCAAAAACTACTACTATATTATGAGAAGCAGTTACTCCTTTACCTTTTACTCCAAACCTTGTAGCGAGCCACTCCGCACCGGTATCAGCATTAGAGCGGCGAAGCCATTTAGCCAGAAACATCATATTAAATACCTGGTTAAAAACCGGCCACAGCCAGGGAATCCAGATACTTTTAAAACCATACA
>JBDTYU010000110.1:0-9677 GCA_040005535.1 Ginsengibacter sp.
AAAATTGCTCAACTAATAACATCACGAATATATCTTCACCAACAATCATGCAGGCCGCTTTTTCATCAGTAAACTGTGGGTTAAATTTGTAACCAAGTTTAGTAAAAAATTCCATAGTCCTGCTAAGATCTTTCACCGGTAAATTCACAAAAATTTTTGTTGCCATGTGTTTTGAATTTTAGAATTTATTTTTAATTAACTGTATTGTATATTTCCTGTTTTGGGTTTCTGTAAATTATTGTTGCTTACTACCTGCTTCAGTTTTTGTATGTCAACTTCTTATTTCTTTTCAATAACATACGATCTCATTTCTTTAATTTTTCCATTTTCAAAACGATAGGTATCACAAAAAACCGCATCAAACACGCCTCCATCCTTTTTTTTACATTGCACTTCTCCTTCTACGGCCACATAATCGCCTTCAGCCATTTCGGTTTTAATTGTAATAGTGGGTACACCTACAAAATTGTCATTATTTATTTCTTTGCGAAATGCATCTTTACCCACATGAGTAAACATCCCAGGCATATCCCAATGCACATCATCTGCTACATACAATAAAATTTTTTCTGAATCATTTTCTAAAAAACCTTCATTCACTATTCTGATGATTTCTTTGTTGCTTGTTGTCATGATATAAAGTTTTTTGGTTGAGAGATGTTTTATTATTATTACTCCAACACCTTACATATAAATCCATTTTCTTTTAAAAGCAGCAGCACTTTTTCCGTTACGAAATCTTTTCCATCAAGTCTTAAAATATTATCACAATCATGGAGATCGAAGTTTATTTTACTCTTCGGAAAATATTGAAGAAGTAAAATAACAAGCTTATCAGCTTCTGAAACTTCCCCGACATTTGTTTTAAACACTTCTACCATACTAACCAGTTTTCTTGATTCGTAATAAAGTATTATCAAACCTGAAGCAACATATTTTATTACATTTTTTCGAAAATAATTTTTCCAGGTTTTGTTAATTATTTATTGATACTTCATTGCATCATACCCTAAGAGTCTGCGCCATAAACCTATTTGCCCGATACAATAAGATTCCCTGTCAGCGCAAGCTGCGATTGAATCAAAGAAAGTGAAATTTTCACCAGGCATCTCATAAGGGTCAGGGCCGTTGAGCCACTCAGTACTTACATTAAGCAGGGCATTTTTTAAAACAGGGCTTACAGCTTCCCAATCTTTTTTGAATTCACTGAGTGGCGGATAAGTAACATTATCCTGTATTCCTTTATGATCCTTGAAGAGCTCGTGAGAAGTCTGTTTAATATTAACGTTCATAAATTTGGCTAACTCATATCTTTCATGAACGAGGCTGCCGGTAAGCCAGGCAACATGATTTGCTTTTGTGTTCAAGCGGTTCTGAGCATCTTTATCTGTAATACCGTCAATAACATTTTTAAAAAGTTTCGTATGCCAATCATACAAATTGATCAGCGCAAGCATTGATGCTTTTTTATCTGTATTCGTTTCCATTTTGATTTAGTTTAGTTAAGTGCAATTTTTTTAGGGTGCAATAGCACTGTGAGTTAAATTATTACTTTCTATTTTGTGATAATAAACATAAGAAACAATTAATAATGCCATTGAAATTAAAGGCGATAAGGAATTCGGTACAACGCCATCTAATGAAACATAAGCAATGGTGGCGGAGATATAATCAATACCAAGTGCCACATAGTTCCATTCTTTTAGGCGCCGTCCTACCGGTATTACAAGAAGCAAGCCCCCGATAATATGGCCTATACTTAACTCCCAGCGAAACCATTCCGGCACTCCAAGATGGTGCATTGCATCGATAGCTATTTTACTATTGATAAAAAAAGCGCCGGATAAAAGAAATAGTGCCAGGATGCCTGTGCAAATCCAATAAATAATTTTTGCTGTTTTTAAGCTTTTGTTTTTTGCAGTTGCTTCCATAACAATTTATTTTTGATTTTTACTATAATTAAACATCCATGGCTTATCATACCTATCAGTAAGTGCACCAAAAGTATCGCCCCAAAATTGTTCTTTCAAAGGATCATCTATTCTTCCGCCTTCAGAAAGCTTTGTAAACATAGATTGTATTTCTTCCCCACTGCTGCAATTCACACAAATGCCTACAGTATTACCATTTACAGATTTACCTCTACTCATATCACTTCCCATAATGGTAACACCATCTTTTACTAATGTTGAATGAAGTATTTGGCCTTTGTCGAAACCAGGAGGCATCTGATCTGCCACCTTAGATTCTCCCACTGTTTGCAGGTCAAGTTCTCCTCCACCTAAACATTCTTTATAAAAAGTCATTGCTTCCCGGCATTTGCCGTTAAAGCCTAAATACACATTAATTTGTTTCATTGCTTATATTTTTAGTTTATGTAATTAAAAAAAAATTGGTAACAGAATTCATTACCATTTACTCATGCGCTTTACTTTTTTTCAAACCCTTAATGATTCTTTTTAACTGGTGATGATGCCTTTGCGTATGATACAACACAAAATGTAATAATTCAAGTTTTGTAACTTCTCCAAATATTGGCAGATTGATGATTTCAGACAGGTTTACTTCAGTACGGGTATCCTGTAACTGGTCAATGGATTTTTTAAATTTTTCAATAACAGTTTCTTTATTATAATTACCTTTTTCAGGAACAATAAATTCCGGTGACTGATATTTAGTTGTAAAATCTAAAAACATTTTTTTTATATCCGGCACACCTTTTTCAGGATCTCTTTCAGCAGGTTTGCCTTTCATGTTCATTCCCTGCGCAATCGCTTTGTTTGATTTTGTAACATGCGTTGCTAATTGTGCTGCAGTCCAGCTATCTTCAAAAGGGATTGCATTTATTAGTGTTGCATCTGTTGAAGTAATCAGGTTTAATAAGTCTGCCCAGGTTTCATCAAGCGATGCAAACAATTCTGTTGTATGTACTGTATCGGTTGTCATAATTATGTTTTATTGAAATTCATTTAGCAGTTTCATTTTTTGAAGGATCTGTTTGAACCATGCACATCATTTCATGATCATTTTGATACCATTCCACCGCAGGCTTTGTTCTATCAACACGGCTATCCTGTATTATTTCATGAAACACATCTTTTATACAGTCCGTTTTTTTACGCCAGTCATTTACAGTAATGGTTACATATTCACCCTTATCAATTATAAATCGTTCACAATTATACTTTTCAGCTTCACCTTCATGTTTTTCAAGTGCAGCCACATTATAAATCATTCGACCGTCTTTATTCATGTAACTGATTCCATAATAAGACCGGGAATCAGCACTATCACCAGTCTTATTAATTAATTCATTAAATGCTTCCCCGATTCCAACCGGAAAACTTTTTACCTGGAATCCGAAAACTTTTAATTCGTGAGGGAGATTATATATTTCCATGTTCAAAATTTTATACCACAAACCTACAATGTGTATATAAATTTAAAAGGGTGCAAATGCGGCAATTTAAGGGGTTGATTGCGACAAAAATGTTTTTTATTTTTGCAGTATATAAATTGCACTTTCAATCAATAAGGTATTATGAAACACATTTCAATTCTTATTCCCCAGGGCCATACAAGCGTTGTAAATATTGAAGGAACCCACCAGATATTTAATGAAGTAAATACAATAAGGAAAAGCCTGGGGCAGCCTCCATTATTTAAAGTGCAGTTGGTAGGCATTTCCAAAGAAACAAGCCAGAGAAACGGTTTATTTACTGTTGACCCCGATGTGCTGATTGGGGGCGTTAAAAAAACAGACCTCATAATTATCCCGGCTATACATGGTGATCCAAAAACAGTAATGGAAAAGAATGAAGTATTCGTTCCATGGATTATACAACATTATAAAAAAGGTGCAGAAGTAGCAAGCCTCTGCATTGGTTCTTTTTTCCTTGCTGCAACGGGTTTACTGGATGGCAAACAATGTGCAACCCATTGGACGGCGGCCAATACTTTTAGAACGATATTTCCAAATGTAAACCTGGTAGATGATAAAATCATGACGGAAGAAGATGGCATCTACACCAGCGGAGGCGCTTATTCTTTTGTTAACCTGTTAGTATATATTATTGAAAAATATGCAGGCCGTGATGTTGCTGTTCTTGTAGCAAAAATGTTTATGATAGATATCGATCGTATAAGCCAGTCTCCGTTTATAATTTTCAAAGGACAAAAAACACATGATGATGAGCCCATAAAACAAGCACAGGAGTATATTGAAAATAATTTCGAAGAAAAAATAACCGTTGACCAACTGGCCTCTATGTTTGCGCTGGGAAGAAGAAATATGGAGCGCAGGTTTAAAAAAGCTACAGCCAATACAGTAACCGAATATATTCAGCGGGTTAAAATTGAAGCAGCAAAGAAAAACCTTGAGACAGGAAGAAAAAATGTCAATGAAGTAATGTATAATGTAGGTTACTCAGACACCAAAGCTTTTAGAACTATATTCAAAAGGATAACAGGATTATCTCCTCTTAATTACAGAAATAAATATAATAAGGAAGCGGTGGCTGTATGATTGTAATAACTGAATTTCAAATTAGCCGGAAATTTTTTTATTCCAAATTTATTTAATAAACATAAATGTTTACTTAGCTTAATATTTATTTGTTATCAACTAATCTCTTTAGATAATCAGTTGTTATTTCATTAGCTGTAATCTCTTCAATGCCTTCATAATTTTTTAATTTTTCAGCTATCTCTTTCATTGCTTTTATTGCCGTTTTCAAAAAACCCGGACCTAAGCTAACTCTTGCAACACCTAATTCATTAAGTGTTTTTAAATCAGGGACACCTGCAATTGCTATAATGTTTACCGGACAATTAAGTTCGGTAATTATATTTTGAATAGAAGTTTTTTGTGTCATAAGAACGGGGAAAAAACAATCCGCCCCGGCATTCATGTATGCCTTCCCTCTTTTTAGTGTCTCATTAAATTTTTCTTTTTCACTCCCAAAATCCTTTCCCTTTAAATACACATCTGTTCTGCCATTGATAAAAAGTGGTATGCCCGTTTCAGCAGCAACTTTTTTAATGAGACTTATCCTTTGGCATTGTGTTTTAATTGGGAAAAGGTTATTATTTTTTTTATCGGTGTCTTCGATATTAATTCCAACAATTCCTGTTTCAATTAGTAATTCAATATTTTTTTGAAGGTTATTGCTGGAATTTGCAAACCCACTTTCAACATCAGCCGTTACTGGAATATTTACACTGCCTGCGATTTTTTTAAGCAGTTTCAGCAAATCAGCAAACGGTATATTTTCACCATCATCATATCCACTTACAAATGCAATGGATGCACTTGCTGTTGCAATTGCAGGGTAGTCTAAATTTTCCAGTAATAAAGCGCCTAATGTATCCCAGATATTGGGCAGGATCAACATTTTGCCATTATGATGAAGTTTACGAAAACGTTCTGTTTTTTCTTTTTGAGAAATATTAATTTTCATTCTTATCGTTTGATTGAATATTTTTTTGTAGTTCAACCCATTTCTCTATGTCAATTATCATATTAATTGCTATCCAAACTTCATCCTTTATTATTCTTTCAAGTTTCTTATTTGGATTTATTATGAAACCAACTTTTTCGTAACATTTTATAGCACTTGTATTCCAGTCAAAAACATTAAGTTCTACTACTGTTTTATCAAGGTTCGAAAAAATGAATTCCAACAGTAGTTGTACAATTTGTTGTCCTAGGCCTTTACCTCTTAGTTCTTTATCACCAATTATTATTCGCCCAAGTTTAGCTGAATTATCTGATAAATATATTTCACAATGGCCGATTGGTAAATTTGTGTCATTGCGGATTACTATGAAAGCAATCCTGTTTTTATCGCTTAATGAAATATCTAATTGTTCATCCGTCAACGGAAAATTATAGGTTGGCCCCGCAATTTGCATGAGTGTTTCTTCGCTGTCAACCCACGAAATCAAGTCAGCATAATTATCTCTTTCAAATTTTTCAAGCCTTATCATAATGCATACTGTATAAATTTTATTAAATATATCTGGCAAAAGATTTCTCCAAAATATCTTTCACTTCTTTATCCAGGTTTTGGATATTTTGATAGCCATAAAATGCATCGAATGGAATGTTGTCCAATCGTTTTTTAATTCTATGCATCTCAGCTAAAGGTAAGGGGATGCGATTGGGCGAACTATATACTGCAGAGAAATGCTTTTTGCTGGGCGAAAGAAACAATGTGTCTCCGCAAAGTATAGTTCCTTCTTTGGAAAGAAAGGGTACATGCACAATGCTGCTTCCTGCAAAATGCCCGCCGATGCAGAGAATTCTCATTCCGTCCCATAAGTCCATTTCATCACCCTGCCAAAGCCGGATATGTTTACCTTTTACCATTATATGATTTTCATCATTTTGATGGACATACACAGGGCAATCAAAAATTTCTGCCCAATCATTCATATTGCTGTAAAAATGCGGATGTGAAAATGCAATGGCTTTCAAACCACCTTTTGATTTTATAAATTCAATCGTAAGTTCATCCAGTAATGGAATGCAATCCCAAAGCACATTTCCTTTTTCCGATAGTACCAACAATGATCGTTGCCCAATAGCAAACATGGGGTTGACTTCCATTTCATACAATCTTTCATGCAGGCGGTTTAATTTCACACTGTGCTTACGGCTGAGTTCTTCAGGATTTGTCCAACTCTGCCCTGTAAGCGGAACCCATTGTCGTTCATCAAGGCAGATGATACACGTTTCGGGGGCAGACACTTCAGTGTAACAAGTGCCACAGGTGTTGCAAATTTTAGAATGGTTCATTTCTGTTATTTTCGCTTTTATACAAATTATTTTTATCAATATTATTAATCTTTCTCCGCAACCATGTGCATCGATATGGCTATGCGATTCCAGCTATTGATGGTAACACTTGTAAAAATTACCTGTGCTAATTTCTTTTCCCCTAAAATTTTTAAAGCATCGTTATATGCCTCATCTGTTACACCACCATTTGAAATATTTGTTACCTGTTCAGCAAGTTTTAAAACAACTCTTTCCTCTTCAGTAAAAAATGGAGTTTCCCACCATGCACTTAAAGCGAAAAGCCGTTGTGTTGTTTCACCAGTTTTTAATGCATCTTTTGTATGTGTGTTGATGCAATATCCGCATCCGTTAATTTGAGAAACCCTTATTCTTATCAGTTCTTTCAATTTTGCATCCAGTTCAAAAGATTCTACTTTTTTGTCTGATGCTGCGATTGCCTGGTAAATTCCTGGCTCTGCATTGTCAATGTTCATTCTTTCTTTCATCTTGTTATTATTTTATTGTTTTGAATTAATATTTTATCAATACTCCAGGGATAATGTGGCATGGTTGCTAAAAGAATGCAGATCCACTAACTGCAAATACGGAATAATTTAGCGGCTCTTGTAGCCCAAAAGAATAAGCCATAGCCAAAGCAAATAGCAAGGTGAGTATTGCAGACCCAAGTGCGGCCCATCTTGTTTTATACCCAATGAGTAATAAAAGCCCTAAGGTTATTTCGAGTGCTGTACTTACTATTGCGAGAACAGGAACTATGGCTGCAGGCGCAAAAGAATTTACCTCACCTGCATATTGTAAAAAGTTTTTCCAACCGGAAGAATGGCTGCCCCATAAGCTTAGGCGGCTTGCTACTGCTGACAAGAAACCGGCTGCTAATGCAAATCTTAATAATAGGATTGCCATATCCTGATATTTTTTTGATTGGTTCTTATTATTATTGAACAATGATTAATCTGGTGCAAAGATGAGTAATGCGATAGTCCTAAAGAATAGACGATTGCAGAAAAAACATGTAAAATCTAAATGGAGAATTTTTCTTAGTACAATATTGAAGATGCTCTGAGGGGTTTAAATAATTTTGAAGTTTTGATTTTGAAGTAATTAAGCTATATAAATTTTTTGGATATTTTTTGCATGTACGAGATTAGATAGCCCGGGCACATTTAATTATTCACCAACTTCAATGCACCTTCACTGTAACGCTCACCAACATCAGGATATTTATCCAGTAAGTCTTTAATATTTTGAAGGTCTCCAGCATTTAATGTTATATCAACCGCTGCAGCATTCTCTTCAAGATATTTTCTTTTCTTAGTGCCGGGAATTGGAATAATATCATCCCCCTGCGCCAGCACCCATGCAAGCGCTAATTGTGCCGGGGTGCAATTTTTTTCTTTCGAAAGAACATCAAATTCCTCTACCAGTTTCTGGTTGTTTTGCCAATGTGAATCACTAAAGCGCGGGAGTGTTTTTCTGAAATCATCTTGTGCTAATTCATTATTTGCTACCGTGGCGGTAATCAATCCTCTTGCAAGCGGGCTATAAGGAACAAATGTGATACCTGACTCACGGCATGCAGGAAATATTTCATCTTCCGGATCTCTTGTTAATAAAGAATATTCACTCTGCAACGCAGCAATAGGATGTACTTTATGTGCCCTGCGAATTGATTTTGCAGAGGCTTCAGATAAACCTATATAGCGCACCTTTCCTTCTTTCACCAGGTTAGCCATAGCACCTACTGTTTCTTCAACAGGAATATTTTTATCCAGCCGATGCGCATAGTATAAATCGATCGTTTCAATCTTTAGTCTCTTTAAACTCGCTTCCACTGCTTCTTTCACATGCTTCGGAGATACATCGAGGTTATTGGTTTTGTCATCTTTGCGAACGAATCCAAATTTTGTTGCTATAAATACTTTATTCCTGTTTGCAACAAGTACTTTTGATATTAACTCCTCATTAAGGCCATTTGCATACATATCAGCAGTATCCCAAAAATTGATACCCAGTTCGATTGCCTTATTAAGCGTACCAATAGATTCTTCATCGTTACGTTGCCCATACGCATGGCTCATCCCCATACAGCCCAACCCAATAGCAGAGAGTTTTATGCCAGTGTTTCCAAGATTTCGATATTTCATAAAAAAAATTTTATTAAAGAAATTTATCCGATAACTACACTAATAGAATGTTGGTTATAATTGATACATTCAGGAATTTTTATCTATTTACTTGTTTTGTGATTATTAATGATCAGCCCGATGCAAAGGTGCGTTATACCAAAGTTATAAAGATATCAATCAAATAAAAAAATGTAAACTTTAAAGAAAGATTTTTTCTTTATACAATTTGGGAGATTGTTTCGTATGCTTCTTAAAAAAGTTTGAAAAATAAAATGGGTCGTTAAAACCAAGTTCGTAAGCTACTTCTTTTACAGATAATTTTTCGTAAGTAAAAAGGCGTTTTGCTTCTGATGCAATTAGCCCGTGCATTACACTTTGGGCTGTTCTGCCCGTGTGCAACTTTGAAAGTTCATTTAATTTTGATTCTGTAGTATGGAGTGCGGTTGAAATTTGTTTTACGGAAAGATTCTTTTTAAAATTAGCTCTTATGGTTTCGAGAAATTTCAGAAAGAGTGCATCAGGTTTATAAATTTCTTCGCCTTCTTTAATTTTATTTCTATTAATCTCAATAAGTAATAACTCAATCATCGAATGGACAGAAGTTTCATATTGATAAGGTTTTTGAATGAGTTCTTCCCGGATTTTTTGCAAGTGGCTGCTGAATGTTTGGGAATCAGAAATTGTGATCACTTCATTCATTGCAAAATGGCAAAATAAACCATTATGGAAAATCAATTCAATATCATTAT
>JBDTYU010000111.1:0-5976 GCA_040005535.1 Ginsengibacter sp.
GGGAAATTTTTAAAACCAAAAGTATAACTGACTGCAGGCTCCCAGAAAAATACAGGTGAAACACGAATGCTGTCTAATATATAATTATTCAACTCTGTTGCGTTGTAGTTTGTACGAATATTTCTAAATAAAACTTCCGTAAAACGTGAAGCTAATGCCGCAGAAAAATTTTTACCAGGATTATATAAAAATGCAGGCTGAATAAAAATTTTAATTACTCTGCTATAATGATATTTATCTGTCTGTAAATTATTTGAAATGAAATCATCTGAGATTTTTGAAGAACCAAAAGCTGCTCCGCCAAATACCTGAAATTGCGTTTTTATATTATTATCTAAAGAAAAAAAATATCCTGCTCCGGCTTCAGTGAAATTTCTTTTATAGGACAAAAAAGAACTGTCATTTGGGAAGAAGCTATCATTACCTCCATTTTTTTCCCATCTTAAACTTTCATTAAGCATAATAGCAAAATGGTTACTTATCGCCCATGCCGAATGTAAATCAACGCCACGGTTATAATTGTCTCGTGCCTGAAAAGCATTTAAGGATCCTGCGTAGGAACCTGAAAATTCAAAGTCATTTTTTTTATTTATCAAGGGAATATTTTGAGTAGGCGGACTGTAAACATACCGGGGAGAGTAACAAGAAAAAAGACTGATAGAAAATAAAAAAAGAAACAAAATAATTTTCATGAATAATTTTTATCAGCTCATTTTAAAAGTAAGTGCAGCAAACTCCCCGACACTTAGAGTTTCTGCCCGGCGGTTAAAAAAATCATCTTCAAGAATTTCTTTTGCAATTAAACTTTTAACGCCATTACGCAGTGTCTTACGGCGTTGGTTAAACGCAGTTTTTACCAAAACCCAAAAAGCCCTTTCGCTTTTTACAGGTAAAAAGTTTTCACGTGCAGTTAACCTGATTACACCACTTTGTACTTTCGGCTGCGGGGTAAAACATTCATTGCCTACGGAAAACAAAAATTCTACATCATAGTAATATTGTATCAGCACACTTAATACTCCATATATTTTGCTGCCTTCTTTTGCTGCAACCCTTTCTGCAACTTCCTTCTGGAACATTCCTATTACAAATGGCACATATTCTTTCCATTCCAGTATTTTAAATAAAATTTGTGTTGAAATATTATAGGGGAAATTTCCAATTACGGTAAACGGCTCTTCAAAAGGGCGGTCAATAGTAAGAAAGCTTTTATGAATAATATTTTCCTGTAAAGAAGGAAATTTCTTAAGAAGATAATTTATTTTTTCTTCGTCAAGCTCAACCGCTTTAAAATGTATTCCGGGTATTTTAATAAGGTGTTTGGTAAGCGCTCCTGCGCCAGGGCCAACTTCAAATAAATTTTTAAAATTATGTTGCAGTAAAACGGTTACAATTTTTTCTACAATTTTTTCATCTTTTAAAAAATGTTGACCAAGTGATTTTTTTATTGTGTACATGCCTCATGCAAATTACTCATAAGTTTGACTATAACTCTTTAATAAAAAATGCCTATTCTTTCGGGGAGGCATTGTAGAACTTTTGGGATAGCTTATAGGCATTCAAATTAATAATCAATAAAACTTTCCCAAATCAATATCCGTATAATTTTGTTAATGAAATATGATGGTATTTGAAAGAAAAAAATAAGGTATACTTTACTCTCTTAATTTTATGATCTATTCCACAAAAGGTATTGTTCTTCGTACAGTAAAATATGGAGAAACTTCTGTAATTGCAGGCATTTTTACAGAGATGTTTGGCATACAGTCTTACATTGTAAATGGCGTACGTGCGAATGGTAAAACTTCAAAAGCACATTTTTTTCAGCCTTCATCCATCCTTGATATGCAGGTATATCATAGTGAACTTAAAAACTTACAACGAATTAAAGATGTAAGCTGGAGCTATCTCTACAGGAATATTTTAAGTGACGTTACTAAAAATGCTGTAGGGATTTATATGGTTGAGCTTTTACAAAAATGCTTAAAACAACCTGAACAACATTCTGATCTTTTTCATTTTTGTGAAGATGCTTTTTTAAAGCTTGATGTATGTAATACTGAAATAACTGCCAACTTTCCATTGTATTTTTCATTGCAGCTTGCTCAGTTTTTTGGATTTCGTTTACACAATAATTATTCTAATGAAAAAAATCTTTTCAACTGCAGGGAAGGAAATTTTGCTAATAAGATTTTGGCGAATGATTATTTTATAGAAGCTGATATAAGTTATTATATCTCCCAATTATTAAGAGCATTGCAACCCGAAGATTTGCTGGAAATCAAACTCAATAAAAATATCCGAAGAACAATTTTAGCTGCTCTAGAAAATTATTATGCTTTTCATATTTCAGAATTTGGAGTAATGAAAACGCTTCCCGTGTTACATGAACTGCTTGGATAAAACTATTTCTTTGTAATCACAAAATTTTTCTGGCTACTGAATTTTGCGTAATTTTTTTATTTACTATGTTTTCAATTAAAACCAGACCTGGTTTTTTTCCTTTTTTAAAACTTCCTAATTCATTATCCATTTGTAAAGCTTTGGCGCCATTTATTGTTGCCCATTGCAACAACGTTTCAGTTTCAATATTCGGAAAATTTTGTGCAATTGTTTTTAATTCTTCAAGAATGCTGAGTTGATGATTGGATGCCAGGCTATCTGTTCCAACTACGATGCTGCAATTATTTTGCAAAAATATTTCCACCGGGGGTAATGTATTTTCTATGTAAAGATTTGCGTTTACACACAGGCAAAATGAAACGATTTGATGTGACGGTTTATTTTGATTTATATAATCCACATCTTCCTGCTTTGTAAAAGTGTTGTGTACCAATATTACAGATGAAGCTTTTGTAAATTTTTTAAAATAGGTTTCTAGGCTTCTTATTTTTTGTGGTAAATAAAACGAATTATCGATGTTCATCATTTCATACATTTTTACGAAATTACCAGTACCTTTTAAAAAAAACTGGTCCTCATGGATAGTTTCCTGGTTGTGGATCGTTACAACTTTCCCGGAAAATAAGGGGGTAATTTTTCCCCATAAAGTCCCGGATACAGAATATGGGGCGTGAGGAACCATCGAGGTATTAACTTCTCCTTTAATAAATTCATCATAATAAGATTTGCTCCTTTCAAATCTCAGTTCTGCAACTTCCGGATTCCATCCGCTCACTTCGATAAAATTATAATAATGAAGGTTTTTCTTTTCTTTTTGTAAAAGAGATAAAGAATTGTTACATATATCTCCAACTGCAACAATACCTTCTTGAAACATTTTGCCTTCAGCAAGGTTCATTGCACTTATTATTTCATCTTGTGCAAAATGCCTTTCTGAAACTACTTTAATAACAAAATCTATCAAGCCTGTTTTTTGCGGAATTACATTTTTTAAATGAGATAACTCAAGGTGGCAATGTGCGTTAATAAATCCCGGACAAAGAATTCCTTTAAAAGCTTCTACTCCTTCACCAGCTTCATTTTTAGAAACAACATTAATAATTTCCCCTTTCTTATCAGTTATTAACACATGGTCACTGTTCAACATTTGGGCACCATTGAATAAATAATCAGCTTGAAATTTTCGATACTCCATGTATAAAAACTAATAAGTTAATTTTGCATCCCGCATTCAAAGATAGAGTTGGTAATTGTGTAATGAAAAGAAAATATGGGCAAAATCCGGCTCACATCTAAAATTAATAACAAAAAATGTTAGACAAACTTGAGGGCATAAAAGCAAGATTTGAGGAACTGGGAGTATCCCTTTCTAATCCTGAAATTGTAAATGATAACACTAAGTACAAGCTGTTGAGTAAAGAATACCGAAGTCTTGAAAAGATTGTTAATGTACGAAATGAATATGCTAAGGTAATTGATGATATAGACTTTAATAAATTAATGATTAATAGTGACGATGAAGAAATGAGGGAACTTGCTAAAGAAGAGCATCCGGCCTTACAGGAAAAAAAAGCAGAATATGAAAGGCAAATAAGAAACCTGCTTATTCCTAAAGATCCGCAGGATGAAAAAAACTGTATTCTTGAAATAAGGGCAGGTACCGGTGGAGATGAGGCCTCACTATTTGCGGGCGACCTCATGAGAATGTATCTAAAATATTGTGAGCAAAAAGGCTGGAAATCAATTTTACTTAGTGAGAGCGAAGGAACAGTAGGAGGTTACAAAGAAGTGCAAATTGAAGTAACAGGAGAAGATGTATATGGAACATTAAAATTTGAAAGTGGAGTACACCGGGTGCAGCGGGTGCCGGATACAGAAGGAAGCGGGCGTGTACATACAAGTGCAGCTACAGTTGCTGTAATGCCCGAAGCAGAAGAAGTTGATGTAGAAGTAAGAGAAAGTGATGTTAAAATGGAAACAGCCAGAAGTGGTGGTGCAGGTGGCCAAAATGTAAATAAGGTTGAAACCAAGGTAATGCTTACACATCTTCCCACAGGCCTTGTAATTATTTGCCAGACGGAGAGAAGCCAACTTGGCAACAGAGAAAAAGCTATGCAAATGCTTCGTACTAAATTATATGAAGAAGAAGTGCGCAAACAGGAAGAAGAAATTTCAAGGCATCGTAAAAGTCTTGTAAGTACAGGAGATCGTTCTGCTAAAATAAGAACCTACAATTATCCCCAGGGCAGGGTCACTGACCATCGCATAGGATTAACCGTTTATAATTTAGATAAAGTTCTTAATGGAGATTTACAGGAATTTATTGACGGGCTTCAATTTGCTGAAAATTCAGAAAAGCTTACCCAACAATCATAGACTAGACAAATTTTAAATCCCGGTCTTTGTCATTGCAATGCTGTATTTATGAACCATTAGTTCTTATAAGTTTCTTAACAAACGACAAATAACTTTGGCATGTGATTTGAAATATAGCAATCATAAGTTTAAAAGTCAAATTTCTCATAAGCAGTTAGTTTTGGTAAACGGCCCTTGTTTCTACAAGGGCCTTTCTTTTGCCTATAATTCAATTTAAACATCTTATTAAGTAAGTTTCATGAGTTAAACAAACAATGTAAATTATTTGACGTCTATCTTTGCTTATAAATAATCAATGACTTCTAAAGTACAAAAGCTATTAATGAATTGTCATACAAAGCTTTTATGAATACTAACAATTCACAGATTTTCCAGACAAATAAACCTACACGGTGGAAGAGCGTAAAATGGACAACACGTGTGTTGCTAATGATAGCCATTTTCTTTTTTGCTGTGCTTGGCATTGCATTGTATAGCGGCTCATTGCCTAATTTACCAAACATGCAGGCTAAAGCAAAGGAATATGAAACAACCCTGGACCCCGCCAATCCGTTGACTTTAAAAAATGCCCAAAACACAAAATATAAAGGGTTTAAAGATTTCTTATTAAAAAAAGAAAAAGCAGATTCATTAAAAAAACTTAGAAATGGATCTGCTTCAACGGCTAATTCACTTTCTGTAATCAGGGCTGCGTTTTATACCCCCTGGACCGCCAATACTTCATTTCCGGATCTTCAAAAAAATGCTGACAAGCTCAATACTATTTTTCCTGAATGGTTTTTTATTGATACGATAACTTACCTCTTACAAACCAGGATTGACAGTGCAGGCCTTGTGTTAATGAAGCATAAAAATCTGCGCATTATGCCTATACTAACCAATTTCAAATCATCCATAAAAAACTTTGACGGGAACCTTCTGCATAAAATATTAAATGATACAGTTTTGCGAAATCGGTTTATTCAACAGATTGGTGATACGCTTTCTCATTATCAATTAAATGGGATTAATGTGGATTTTGAAGAACTAAAAGAACCTACTAACGGACCTCTAACTTCATTCCAGAAAAAATTATTTGAAACACTTCATGCAAGGAGTATGCTGGTAAGCATGGACGTAGAACCTAAGAATAACGATTATGATTATACGAAGTTATCTGACTATAATGATTACATTATTTTAATGGCTTATGATCAA
>JBDTYU010000112.1:0-8581 GCA_040005535.1 Ginsengibacter sp.
GTTTTTCAGACATGCTACGACCATTTCTGTCGCGGCTGTATTTTATAAGCCATTTAATGCTTAAAGAAGTTTTCCTGTCTGTACGCACTTCTGCGGGAATCTGGAATGTTGCACCTCCTATACGGCGGCTTTTTACTTCCACACCAGGCGTTACATTTGCTAAAGCTTTTTTCCATACTTCATATCCATCTTCACCCGAAATTTTTGTAACCTTTTCAAGAGCATCATAGAAAATACTATAAGCGCCACTTTTTTTACCCTGCCACATTAAATTATTTACAAAACGGGTAACCAGTTTATCCTGGAATTTAGGATCTGGAGCCAGAGGAAGTTTTTTTGCTTGTGCTTTACGCATTATGTTATTTATAAATTTATCTGATTAAAAATGTAACTTTTAAAGAATTATTTTTTTGCTTTTTCTTTTTTGGTTCCATACTTAGAACGGCTTTGCTTACGGTCTTTCACACCTGCTGTATCGAGGCTTCCACGAACAATATGATAACGTACGCCTGGTAAATCTTTCACCCTTCCACCTCTAATCAAGACGATTGAATGCTCCTGTAAATTGTGACCTTCACCCGGTATATAAGCAATAACCTCGAGCTTATTTGTAAGCCTTACTTTAGCAACTTTACGCAATGCTGAGTTCGGTTTTTTAGGAGTGGTGGTATATACCCTGGTACATACTCCCCGACGTTGTGGACAACTATCAAGAGCTCTTGATTTACTTTTAGCTCTTATTATTGTTCTTCCCTTTCTTACTAATTGCTGTATGGTAGGCATTACATTTAACCCTGATTTTTTGGGACGGCAAAGGTAAGCGTAGGTTCGTGAAACACCAAAACTATTTCAATATTGCAAACATCTTTGGGCATGTAATACCTTGATTTGAGAATGAGCTTATAATTTCATCATCCAATTATATTTGTCTTCCTCACGACCTTCTTTTATAGCACTCATACGATTTTTAAGTTCAGGAGCTATTTTCCATTTTTCCACATCAAAATTCATGACAAAATCTCTATACGTGAGTTCTTTAATTAAAGAGATAGTTGCAGCAGTACCAGTACCGAATACTTCTAACAAAGTTCCTTCGGTGTAAGCGGAAATAATTTCATCAATACTTAATTTTCTTTCTTCTATAATAAATCCGTTTTCCCGTAAAAGCTGCATGATACTTTCCCTTGTAATTCCTGCCAAAATCGTTCCTTCGTTTAAATCGGGCGTAATTGCTTTATTGCCTATAATAAAAAAAATATTCATCATACCGCATTCCTGCACATATTTATGTTCGAAAGCATCTGTCCAAAGAACCTGGTCAAATCCATTTCTTTTAGCTTCGGCAGTAGCATGCATTGCCGCCGCATAATTCCCCGCAGTCTTGGCATAACCTACGCCACCGGGTACAGCTCTCACATATTTTTCCTCAACATGAATTCGCATAGGTATACTATAATAAGGCCCACTTGGACTTAGTATAATCATAAATTTGTACTTATCGCTTGACCTTACACCTATCATTTCGTCACAGCTAAACATAAAAGGCCTGATGTATAATGCATGGTCTCTTTTGTTGGGAATCCAGGTTTCGTCAAGTTTAACTAACTGCTTGATTCCTTCCATAAAAATTTCCTCAGGAACTTTCGGCATTTCCATTCTCTCAGCAGAAATATTAAACCGCTTAAAATTTTCGTAGGGCCTAAATATTTGAGCTTCTCCCATTTGATTTTTAAATGCTTTAACTCCTTCAAAAATTGCCTGACCGTAGTGCAATGCAGCAAGGGAAGGCGAAAGCAATAAGGGACCGTAAGGTTTTATTTCAACTGTCTTCCATTCGCCGTCTTCATAATCAACCTCAAGCATGTGATCGGTAAAATATTTTCCAAATGGGATATTTTCCAATGTTAATGAATGTAGTTTGCTCTTTCCTGCTCTAATAATTTTAAAGTCGCCAGCTGCGATCATATCATTAAATTTGTAACAAAGAAACGAAAAAAAGGAAGCAAAATCGCAAAATGAGCATAGATAACATCCCTCTGCACAATTTTTTATATCAAAATTTTTTTGAAAAAAACCTGGTAGATTTAAAAGCGAATACAGCAGATAATATTTTAAACCAAATACCAGATATTATTTTCTTTGGAGGCAATCAAAAAAAAATAATCATTGTGTTTAATAATTCACAAAATAAGTTTTTGGGAGATATTCAAATGAAATTTTTGGACGATATTTTGACTGCCTGCGGGTTAACTATTAGTGATGTTGCCCTCGTGAATATTTTTCATAGAAATATTACACATTATCAATTAATGATGCAGTTACATCCAAAGAAAGTTTTAATATTTGGAATTCCATCCAATAATTTAGATCTACCCTTCAACATTCCATTTTTTCAAATACAAAACTTTCAGGAACAGGTTTTTATGTTAAGTCCTTCTATTGAAGAACTTCAAATGAATACAGAATTAAAAAAGTCACTCTGGGAGTGCTTACAAAAAATTTTTAATATCTGAAAACAAGATGAAGACCTTAATATTCGCGACTAATAATTTAAATAAAGTTGTTGAAGTTAGAAGCCTCCTTAATGAAAGTTTCAAAATATTATCTCTTTCTGAAGCTGGTATTTATATCGACATACCTGAACCTTTTGATACACTTGAAAAAAATGCAATTGAAAAATCTGAAGTCATATTTAAACTTAAAGGAATAAGTTGTTTTGCTGAAGATACAGGTCTTGAGGTGAAAGAGCTAAATGGTGAACCTGGTGTAAAAAGCGCCCGCTATGCAGGTGATGAAAAGTCTTTTGAAAACAATATTGATAAATTACTTGGTAAGCTCAAATCTGTATCTGATCGTTCAGCCTGCTTCAGAACAATTATATGTTTAACAATTAAAGGAAAACATAATATTTTTGAAGGAATTTGCAAAGGCACTATTATTGCACAAAGACGGGGTAATCATGGATTTGGATATGACTCTGTATTTATTCCCGATGGAGCTGAAAAAACATTTGCAGAAATGGATCTTAAAGAAAAAAATACCTTTAGCCATAGAAAGAAAGCGACACAGAAATTGATACTTTTTTTGAACAAAGCCTTTTGATATTTATACAGTCCTCTGATTAAAACACCGAAATTGAATGAACAAAGCAACCATATAACACCTGATAGCGACCTAATACAAGGCTGTGTTAACGGAAACAGACAAATGCAAGAGATGCTTTACAAGAAATTTTCTTCGAAAATGTATAGTGTCTGCCTCCGTTATTCCGGAAACGTTGAAGATGCCAATGATCTATTACAGGAAGGTTTTATTAAAATTTTTAAAAATCTGGAGAAGTTTAGAGGCGAGGGATCGTTTGAGGGCTGGGTAAGAAGAATTTTTGTAAATACATCCATTGAACATTTTAGAAAAAAGATAAAGCTATATAATGTAACAGAGGTACAGGAAAACACTATTGAAGATATAGAATTGAATGTACTTGATTCAATGGCAGAGAAAGATATAATTCTGCTTGTGAATGAATTGTCGCCCGGCTATAAAGCTGTCTTTAACATGCATGTTATTGAAGGATATTCGCATAAAGAAATAGCTGATATTCTTGGAATAAATGAAGGAACAAGTAAATCGCAGTTGGCAAGAGCTAAAGGAGTCTTAAAAAAATCTCTTGAAAAGAGGATAAATAAAACAAGTGGTGATACAATTAATACTTAAGCAGCTGTATGCAGAATTTTAAAGAACGATTATATAATTATGAAGTTTCGCCTCCTATGGAAGTGTGGGATAATATTTCTTCAGAACTGGATAGTAAAAATTCAAAACTTTCCCCAATAACCAGGCTTCGCAGAAGACCTAAATATATTTTTTATGGACTGACTGCTGCTGCATCTCTTGTAATTATTTTTTTAATTTCTGTGCTCTATAATAAATCAGGAGAAAATATAAATCCAAAAACTTCTCCTTCATTGCCGTTGGATAATATAGCAGCCCAAAAAGTTAAAGACTCCCTGAATCTTAATAACAAAACTTTAGAAGCCATCATCAAATCTTCGAAAGACAAAAATTTACTTACAAAAAATTATGAAAGCTCTTCATTAAAGTTGAAAAAATATATAACGATTGAAGGACCGGAAGGCCAACCTGTAAAGATATCTTCTAAGGTTGCCACACTTATTGAGTCTGCTAATAATGAATACCCTCCCAAACCTGTATGGAATAAAAAAATTGAAAAATGGAAACAAATTATGCTAAGCAGCACATTTTCCACTACCTCAACCAGCCTTCTTGATATTGCCCGGCTTTCTGCTCCTTTAGATAATAATGAATAACATTCGCATTTTTTATGGCCCGAATAAAAATTGAATTGCCGGAAAAATGTATTTCTGTTTTCACAATTCCTGTTAGAATAACTGATATAAATTATGGCAATCATGTTGGCAATAATTCTTTGGTTGAAATAATTCATGAAGCCCGCATGCAGTTTCTTCAGCAGTATGATTTTACTGAAATGGATGCAGGAGGATCTTCCCTGATTATGAATGAACTCACTGTGGAATTTAAAAATGAATCTCTCTATAAAGATATTCTTGAAGTAAAGATATTTGTGGGTGAAATTTCCAGGGTAAGTTTTGAACTATTTTATTCCATATCAGTTTTAAGAAATAATAGTTCGACAATTATAGCCACTGCTAAAACGGGGATGGTATGCTTTGATTACAATGAAAAAAAAGTAGTAACCATGCAAGATAAGTTGAAAAAAATTCTTTCAGTTTCAATTTCCCGATAGTCATTGTAACCAGATTTTCCAGCTTTCCTCTGCCTGGATCAGCAGCATTTGTTCTCCATTTTCAATTACAGCGCCCATAGCTTCCGCTTTGGAAAGAAATAAGGTTATAGATGGATTATAAATTAAATCGAAAAAGTAATGCTTTTCAGAAACATATTCATAAGGTATTTTCGGGTAGTCGTCAACGTTAGGATACATCCCGGCAGGAGTTGTATTAATTACAATTGTAAATTCCTTTAAAAGTGAGGGAGAAATATTGTCGTAATGGATGGCTCCTGAAGGAATTTCTTTTTTCCTGGTTACCAATAAAAATTCAATGCCTGATTTTTTAAGAGCACACACTATAGCTTTCGAAGAGCCACCCGTTCCAAGCACCAGCGCTTTCTTATGATGAGGTTGCAAATGAGGAATAAAGGATTTTTCAAAACCAGTAACATCAGTATTGTATCCGGTCCATTTTCCGTCATCTATTTTAATGCAATTACAGGCATTAATCTCTTTACATTCTTCAGAAATTTCATCTAAGAATGAAATGATTTGTGATTTATAAGGAATGGTAACATTTAATCCGCAGAGGAAAGAATCATTTTTTAGCTGTCTGATTTCTTTGCTAAGATTTTTGATTTCAAAATTAAGATAAGTGCAGCCTGTGATATTTTCTTTTCTGAATTTTTCAATAAAATACTTTTGTGAAAATGAATGGCCTAAAGGATTTCCTATCAATCCGTATACATTCATTATGCCTTTTCTTTATTGAGGTATAAATGAAAGGTATCGCCCCTTAAACCGATACGCATTGCTTCCAAAGGTATAACTTCAGAAGGGGCTATATTCCCGAGATTTACATTACAGTCTATTAATTCTAAAAAATATAATTGCTGAGCCTTTTGCGGCGCTTCCCAAATAATTTTTTCATGAGGTATTTGTGTGAGAATTTCCTGAACAAGCCCTTCCCGTACTTCTCCTGTGCCACGATAAATACCCACGTTACCCGACTCGCGGGCCTCAGCAATAACATAAGATGCACCTGCTTCAAGTTCGGCTTTCATCAATTCTATCCACTTATAAGGCGGAATAATATGTGCGGCATCTTTACTCCCAACCTCACTAAGCACGGTTCCATGCTCCGTCAGCTTCTCAATATATCCGCATTTTTCAGAGTGGGGAATGGTGATTGAACCATCACTCACTTCCATATATTTAATATTGAATTCTTTACAAATATTTATATAATCATTAAACTGGTTCCTGATTAAAAAAGCCTCAAATAAAGTTCCGCCAAAGTAAACAGGTATATCATAAGATTGATAAAAATCAATTTTTTCTTTAAGATTTGGAGTTACAAAAGCAGTTCCAAAGCCTAACTTTATTATATCTATATGGGGATGTGCAGCGCTTAAAAAATTTTTCGCTTCCTCAATACTAAGACCCTTGTCCATTATCATGGTTAAACCATATTTCCGGGGCTTAGGCACTCTTTCCGGAATCTGAGAGAGATTAAAATTCATATTTATTTTTTTTGAGAAGTGCCAAAGATAGTTTTGTACTATGAATAATTCAAAACATGAATTATATCTCTATTTTTTTTTCTTTGATCTTTTTTTGTATGCAGCAATTAATTCAATTATCGACTGATGCTGGAGATGAGAAGGATTTAATTCAATGAATTGTTTGATGAGTGCAGGAGATTTTTGCATCGCAAGTTCTAATTGTAACAAAGCTTCTTTGGATTTTCCCAGTGCAAATAAAATAGCAGATTTATAAAATGTAAAAAGTGGTTTATAATTTGTATTTTTTTGAGCGTTGAATACCTGTTCAAGAGCCTCCTCAAAATATTCAGCTTCGTAAAGGCATTTGATAAGTTCTTTCCATCCATTTGCATTTTTAGGACGTGCCTTAATAAAATTTGAAAATTGAATCACAGCATCTTTAATCCTGTTGAGTTGTACATAACATTTAGCCAATGCAAAATTATAGTCTGGTTGCGACTTGTTTATTCGCATTGCATTTTCAATATTTTTTACAGCGCTATCCCAATGTTTCTCATTCATATAGGTTCCAGCTATTTTGAAATACAAATGGCTGTCTGTTGAATTAAGATGAGAAGCTTTACGGTAATGGAATCTTGCCTGGGCATAATTTTTCAATTTTTCATAACAATGGCCTAACGCTTCATAAATAACTTCTTCAGGCATAGAAAGCTCAAGAACTTTTTGCAGAACTTCTATTGCTTCACGGTATTTATGTAATCTTAAATAGGCATCACCCATATTACGATAAGCATAATCAAATTTTTCATCAATAGCGATGGCATAATGATAAGCATCAATGGATTTTTCATATAATTTTAATCCCTGAAAGGCAGCACCAAGATTGAACCAGGCGAGCTGCGTATAAGGAAATTCATCGATTATTTTTTGATGCAATTTTATACTTTCTTCATGTCTGCCTGTATAATCAGTCCAGAAACATATCTTATAAAGTGCTTCTTCATTAGTAGGATCCTGATCAAGTATTAATTTAAGGCAATTAAAAACCTTGTCAAATTCTTCATAATCATCATATACATCAGCAAGTTCAAAAAGTAATTCGGCTTTTTCCTCTCCCTCAAACACATGTATCGCTTTTTCTAATAGTGCGGCCGCTTTTTCCTGGTTATCCAATGCAAGGTGTGCATCAGTTTTAAGAATGTATAAATTTATATCATTACTGTCAAGCAATTCGGCCTTATCCAGCAAAGAAAGTGCTTCCCTGTATCGACGGGTTGCAATTAGAAGATCAGCTTTTTTTATATGCAGACTTGCTGAATAAGGAAATTGTTCTACTGCATAGTTTACAGCTTCAATAGCCGCAGGAATATCATCTGTTTCATCAAAATAATCAATTATTCTTTGAAAGGAATCTTCTTCAATAAAACTGAATTTTTTACCACTTTTGAAATTATTGTATTGAGATAGCAACTCTTTCATTTCCTCTCTGTCCTGCCTGTAAGGGTTTTCTTTCATATTAGATATGTTAATCCAAATTACTAATTTTTTTTAAATATGTGTAGTTATTAAAATTCTACTTCTGTATAACTAATAAATTTTTATGAATGACTTTCATTCTTAAGAATTTTTGTCTAACTTTGTTAAGATTAAACTAATTTTTAAGAATGAACCGTACCAAAGTAGCCATATTAATAGTGTTTGTTTTTGGCGTTTGTTTTATAGCCTCGGCAGATAGGGGCGGTTTCATAAAAAAAAATAAAACACATTTGAATATAGCTGAGCGGGGGACTTTAAAAAATTCAATTTCGTTTAATCTTAAATCAGGAGTTTTTTACAAAGGCAGTTTTTTACTAAATACCCAACAAATTGGAAACGCACTTATCAGTGATGCCTTCATTTCGTATAAAAAAGGAAATACTATTTATATACTGCCATATAAACAAAAAATTATTATATCTGAGTATACTCAAAAAGATGGATACAAACTTATTATAAGATCTAAAAAATAATAATCACCAGAACATATTTAATCTAAAAAACCTGCAGAAAATGCAGGTTTTTTATTGCCGTTATGTAATAAAATGTCTAATTAATTATCGTATGGCAACACCAATTTAACGTTTGTAACAAGTCTTCTCGAAGCAACAAACGCAAAATTGTTTAATAAAGGTTGATTATTTTTTTGTTTCCTCGTATGTTAAAACCCTGTAACCTGATTTTGGAATTTCAAATTTGGCAGCTAAAACTCCGCTGTAGTTTATTTTTGATAACGTGAATTTAAATTTCATCTTTCCAGTTTGCATTT
>JBDTYU010000113.1:0-3468 GCA_040005535.1 Ginsengibacter sp.
AACTCCATATAATGACGCAATAAAATAACCGCTAACGATTGTATTTACGTATAAGACTCAACTAAATTACAAAATATAAAATTGCAACTTAATGATTTTCAAATGCCATTCGTTTCGTTTTTTATATCGTTAAGGTGCGTCAATGCAACTTTCGAAAGTGCCTTAGCAATCTCCAATCCTCATAATATTTTGCCAATCATCCATAAAGGATTATTCATTTATATGTTTTCTCTATATTTGAAATCTATTCTAAATTCTAAACATTTAAATTTCACTCAAACAAATTATTCAATGAAAAAGTTATTTACCGTGGCCATGTTTGCCACAGCATTAATGACGGGCATACATGCAAATGCACAGGATGAAGATAAAAGCAAAAGGCCAAGCCCTCCTGCAAAAGTTACTCAAAAAATAAAAAGCGGCGCAACACTTTCTATTGACTACAGCCAGCCATCAGTAAAAGGCAGAACGATCGGGAAAGACCTTGAGCCAATGGATGGAGAGGTGTGGCGTACAGGCGCCAATGAAGCAACTGTATTTGAAACAGATAAAGATGTAACGATCGACGGGAAAAAATTATCTGCCGGAAAATATGCCTTGTTCTCATTATTTAATGGAGATAACGCAACTGTTATTTTTAATAAAACCTGGAAGCAATGGGGTGCTTTTAAATACAGTGAAGCAGATGATGCATTGCGTATTTCAACAAAGAATACTACTGCATCTTCTGCTGCAGAAAAAATGACTTTCAAAATAAGTCCTGCAGGGGATGTTACCTTATTATGGGGAAACAGGAAGGTTGACTTTAGTGTCAACTAAAAATAATTTCTTTGCTTAAAGAGGTTGTATCTGCCAATTGATGTTGTAATTTGATTAAACTCAATATAACATCAATTGGCATTTTTGGTGCAGCCGCTTTTTATTTAAGCCTTGAATAAATTATGGTATCTCTGAATGTGCCATCGTAAAAAAAATCTTCTTTGAAGTATGCTTCCTTTACAAAACCAGTTGCTTCTAAAACACCCGCTGAAGCAGTGTTATCAACGTTTATGTTGGCCTCAATACTATGTAAATGCATGGTATCAAATCCAAAATCCAGAATCTTAAGGATGGCTTCTTTAATAATTCCTTTTCTCCAGAAAGCAGGATGGAGCACATAACCAATTTCTGCCCTGTAATGTTCTTTTTTCATTCGCCAGTAACCAATATATCCTATCAACTTTTTTGAATTTTTTTTCAATGTAATTCCCCATGTAATTCCATCATTTGCATCCAGTGACTTATTTACCAGATCTAAAAAATCTTTCGCATCTTTTATGGATAGGGCTCTGGGCCTGTCAACATATTTCATCACATCTTCATTGGAGCGAAGAAAAAATATTTCACCGGTATCTTGTTTTACCATTCGGCGTAATAAAAGTCTTCGGGTTCTTATTTCAGGAAACGGTGAGAAATTAAGTTCAAGCATTTTTTTTATTTATAGAGGTAAGGTAAAGAATTTTTTAGATGACATTCATCAACAAGCATGGAGAATAACAAGGAATGTTTTATCGTCCCGCAAACTCCCTAACTTTAATTTGTACTTCTTCTAATTTTACACGTCTTCATTTTAAAATAAACAGATGAAAAAAATAGCCGCTTTTATTTTTATTTGCTGTGTTTGTAATATTACCATTGCTCAAACAGACAGCATCACTGCGTATAAAAAAACTTCTGCAATGATTGCTATGAGAGACGGGGTAAAATTATACACGGTTATAATTACTCCGGTCGATGCAAAAAAAACTGTTCCTGTTTTAATACAGCGTACGCCTTATGGTGCAAATATTCCCATTCCTGATGATACGACCTTCAAAATAAAATTGGCTGCTTCGAATTATATTTTGGCAAAAGAAGGATACATATTTGTTTACCAGGACATTCGTGGTAAATACAAAAGTGAAGGAACTATGCAGATACACCAGCCATTAATTCATGCTACTAATAAAGGGGCTGTTGATGAAAGCACTGATACCTGGGACACTATTGACTGGCTCATAAAAAATGTTCCCAATAATAACGGCAAAGCAGGCATTTATGGAATTTCTTATCCCGGATGGCTTGCACTCGTAGGCGCAGTTGATCCGCATCCTGCCCTGAAAGCCGCATCAGAGCAGGCTTGTATGGGCGACTTGTTTTTAGGCGATGATTTCCATCATAACGGAGCGTTTCGTCTAAGCTATGGCATGGAGTATTCTTATGAGGTGGAATTTGATAAAACAACTGACAGTAATTTTCCTTTTCCACAATATGATTTATATGACTGGTATCTTAAATTAGGTTCATTGAAAAATATAAATGAAAAATATTTTCATAATAAAATTGCAACATGGAACAGCTTTACTGAGCATCCCAATTATGATGCTTACTGGCAAAAAAATTCTCCATTGAATTATATTCAGTATCCGCAAATACCTCAATTGCATGTAGGCGGTTATTACGACCAGGAAGATATAAATGGCCCTCAACTGATGTATAGCCACATGGAAAAAAAGGATTCGTTCAATCGTAATTATATCGTTTTAGGCCCATGGAATCATGGCCAGTGGGGAAGAAGCAAAGGAGATAGCCTTGGAAAAATTTCTTTTGAAAGCAATACAGGAGAATGGTTTCGTGACCTTCAAAAAAAATGGTTTGACTATTGGCTAAAAGGTGAAGGTGATGGAAAATTTGATGAAGCAACCTGTTTCCAAACAGGCAGTAATAAATGGAGAACTTATAAAACCTGGCCATCTAAAGAAGCAACAACTAAAAAGTTATATGCAGGAATTAATAACACCTGCTCATTTACCAAACCCACAGCCAGCAATGGTTTTATAAGTTATATAAGCGACCCGGCAAAACCTGTTCCTTATAGAATACAACCAATTGAAGCGACCTATGGCCCGGGCAGCCGATGGAGGCCTTGGCATGTAGAAGATCAGCGGTTTGTTTATAGCCGGCCAGATGTAATAAGTTTTATGATGGATTCCCTTACAGAAGATATAACGGTTACCGGGAAAATAATGGCTCATCTTTTTGCAAGTACCACCGGTACTGATGCTGACTGGATTGTAAAGCTGATAGATGTGTACCCCGACTTTGATAAAAGTTTATCTATGAGTGGTTACCAGTTGCCGGTAGCAATGGAAGTTTTCCGGGGCAGGTATAGAAAAAGTTTTTTAACTCCTTTACCACTTGTGCCTGGTAAGCCTGAAGAGTTTATAATTGATTTACACGACATCAATCATACATTTAAAAAAGGTCATCACATTATGATGCAGGTACAAAGCACATGGTTCCCTGTTATAGACCGCAACCCTCAGAAATATGTTCCTAATATTTTTGCAGCTAAGGAAAGTGATTTCATTAAAGCTGAACAACGCATTTATTTTTCTGCACAATATCCAACTTATATTGAATTGCCTGTAATGAAGAATCAATAACAAA
>JBDTYU010000114.1:0-9823 GCA_040005535.1 Ginsengibacter sp.
CAAAAGGCATCTAAAAATGAATTGGATGAAATTCAAAAATATCTTGACAATTTAAAAAATGGGTAAACATGGATTTTGCAGCATTACAACATTCAGTTTTTTTAGAGGCTCTTGGTAGCGCTATATTAAATAGTTTATGGCAGTGTTTCATTCTTTGGCTAATTTATGAAACCATTTCGGTTTCTTATAAATCCGCATCGGCAAGGTTTAAAAATAACCTAAGTACATTGTTACTGTTTTTTTCTTTTGCATGGTTTCTCACCAGCTTTATTTCTAAAATTTTAAATCAGCAAAATGTTTCTTCCTTTATAGCAGTACCATCAAATTTTGCAACCGGGTCTCAATCTACAATTCATGCAGTTTCAGCCTTCAAAATAATTTTATCTTATGCGTCTGCATTTCTCTCCTATCTTTCTGTTGCTTATATTTTTCTTTTATTTTTTCTTATTGCACGCCTTTTTGCAGCTTACAGATATGTTTATATTGTTTCTAATAAACTATTAATAAATCCAAAAGCAGAATTGCAGCTTTTTGCATCCAAAGTCGCCGGGGAAATAGGAATTACAAAAAAAATAAGCGTTTGGATTTCACATTACATAGATGTTCCGGCAACAGTTGGCTTCATTAAACCCGTTATTCTTATCCCTTTTGCATCTGTAAATAATTTATCCTGTCACCAGCTGGAAGCAATTATTCTGCATGAATTGGCGCACATAAAAAGAAATGATTACATCACTAATCTTCTAATTTCTGTAATTGAAACTATTTTGTTTTTTAATCCATTCGTAGTATTGCTTTCAAATGTTATTAAAAGAGAAAGAGAAAATTGCTGTGATGATTTTGTATTGCAATATCGCTACGATCCTCACTCTTATGCCTCAGCGCTGCTGCGTCTCGAACAATCACGTTTGAGTAACCTGAGACTGGCTATAAGCGCAGTATCAGGGCGAAAACAATTATTGTTGCGTATAAAAAGAATTACGAATAGCAAGGTAGTATCCAGACAATTTAATTATGGTCAAAAGTTGATAGCTCTTCTGTTGGCAACCACTTTTATTTGTTCAGTTGCATGGCTTTCGCCCAAAGAAAAAAAATCAGTAACAACAAAAGTTCCCACGAAGCAAATCAAACCAACATCTCTTTCAAAAATTACGACTATAGATAAAGTGGAACCTGAGGAAGTAATGGTAGCTAAAAAACAAAATGAAAATTTACCGGTAATAAGTACAAAACATATTTCTCCAATAAATGAGCAGGCTAATCTTGCAGAAACCGACGCTGAAAATCTTTCCACAAAAGATTTTCCCGATGAAGATGATGAAAGGAAAGATAACCCGGATTTTTTTACGGTAGAACATAATACATATACAGAAGCTGTTAATTTAAAACAGCCTTCATTTTTTTTCAATGAAAATAACTTAAAGCTGCCTCCTTTTATTAATATTCAAAATTTTCCCTTTCAAAACATGAACCTTAATATTGACCTTAGCAAGATTAATATGATAAAGCTGGATGAAAATTTGAAACAGGCATATAAACAAATTAATGCTCTTGATTGGAATAAAATCCAAAATGAAATTCGTAAAAGTTTTCCGAAAATGAAGTTTGGGAATTCGTCACAAAAAAACCGGGATGCATTTTACAGTGAAAAAGCAAAAGCTATTTCCAAAATTAATATCACATATCCCGACAAGCTCAATTCAAAAGCATTTTCCCAACAGGTAAAAAATGAAATGTTGGAGCATAATTCACTGCGCACTGCTGAGATGGCGTTGTTAAATGCTACCAATTCAAAAATCCAGCAAGTACGTCAACAAATTCAAAAACAATATGAAAGGAATACAGGCAGCAATTATCATTTCAGTTATTCAAACACTGAAGATGCAGCTGATGTTGACGAAGAACCGAAAACAGAATGTCCTCAGAAAAACATTGCTGCTTTAAATTCATTGAAAAAAAATATAAAAATATCCGTTAAACGTATTCCAAATCATACACGTGTTTTGAATGAAAAAAACTCTCTTCAATTCTACTTTGATAGGGATGATGATAAATCAAATCATGAAAACGTGATTAACGTTGAGGTAACCAACTTGCCTTAGTTATTTGCAATCATTGCCAGGGTAGGAGAATACCACCAAACTTTCACTTTACAGCTTTATATATATTCTATTTAATTAATCATCGCTACAAAAATTATTGCACACATTATTGAAAAAAAAAGCCGCATAGAAATGCGGCGTTTGTTAAGAACCAATAAGGTTCTGTAACCCCCAAAGAAAACGAGTTTAAGTCTCTTTAATATAATTATTTGTTTATAGCCAGCATTTTCGTTTCACTCAATTCAATTTCTCCATCTATACTCACATGCTTTAGCCGGTAAAAATATTTTTTTGTTTTCGAGTCTGGTTTATCAAAACATTCATAGCAATCGCAATTCTTTTGTTTTGGATCTGGGCCAAGCACCCATGCAATTGTTCTAAAATTTATTCCGTCGCTGCTTCTCTCTATTTCAAAATAATTAGCCGGAACCTTATTGTCTGTTTCCCAATCAATCATTATTCTTTTTTGATTGGCAATAACTGTAAAACTTGTAAAGTTTATTTTAGCTTGTTCTGTCTCCAGCTTTTGGCCTAAGGCAACAGAGCCTATTGACAAAAAAACTAGTACTATTACACTTTTATATAATTTTTTTAACTTCATTGCTTTTGCATTTAAAATTATTGGCGCAATGAATATTGGATTCTGGTAAACTATTATAAAATTGGGAAGCCAAAAACCAGGCGGCTTCTCAACACACATATAAAATATTGTTTAGCCTACCAGATTCTATAATCTTCCAGCAACATTTTTTGTACCTCTTTATAACCTGCCGGAGATGGCCGTATAAATTCAGGATGCCGGAAAACTGATTGAATGGAGTAAAAATAGAAAAAATTTGTACTTGTAAGTTTGAAAAAAATCTTACGTACTAATGTAGAGTTTGTATTCATTTTCTTGCGTTTTGAGGTTTAAAAAATCTTATTATTGAAAGTCTCCAAGATACACAATCAGATATGTCAGAAAGTAAATAGGAAACAGTCAGGTTATTCGGTAAGATGGTTAGCGATCAAAGAAGGCTTTAGGTGAGCACATTTCAATTACTGGGTGCAAACATAGAGTACAAATTCGAATAATGCAAGACCGTAAAATTACTGCATAGCGTGTTTTAGAAATTATCTAATAGAACGAGCTAAATTTTTACAATTTCCTCTAAAAGCATCCTTATTAAAAAAATTAGGCCCAAAATTGCAAAATATTTTATGTTTTTCTAAATCTTATCAAAATTTATAGGGGATAGACGTCTATTTCTGTTGATGATAATTCTGCCATAATAACATTCACTAGAAGGCTTTTAAAAATTACGCAATGATCTAATAATTTTATAATTATGTAAATAAGAAGTATAATAGGCCAGATTTAAAATTGTATACCCATATTTGACATAAATATTTAAATTATCATTATAATCTGTTAATAATTAATTAATACGACTTACTATATGCTATTTTGTCCTTTTAAATTATAAACCGAAATGTTTTAATATTTTTAAGTAATTTTGAAATTATTTATAACAATTTTAATTCCCTTGATTATTGTAACTTATTGATTATAATCTAAATATTTAGTTATATAAAAACTATCAATTTTAGCTATATTCTTAGAGTTTGATTTTTATAATTGGCTAAATAATTTAGCAGATAAATCCTTATCTTCACTCATCAATAATTCAAATGTCAAAAACAAAACTTTTGTATTCTGGACTTATACTGACAATTTTGTCATGCTCCTCTCCCAAAGCCTTGGAATATAAAACTTACCATAATTTTTCTATTCAAAAACTCGGCTTTAACAATTCTACCATTAAGCTAGACCTTGAGTATTTTAATCCCAATAATTTTGGAATGCAATTAAAAAACAGTGAACTGGATATTTTTATTGATGGGAATATGCTTGGACACAGTTCTTTTGATACGCTCATAACTATTCCAAGAAAGAACATTTTTATTCTACCTATAAAATTTGATGTGGATATGCAAAATATTTATAAAAACGCCTGGAGTACTTTGACAGGGAAAGAAGTATTAGTAAAATTAACCGGGAAGTTGAAGATAGGCAAGGCAAATGTGTTCATGAGCTTGCCTGTAAATTATGAAACAAAGCAGACTTTTTCTTTATTCTAAAATAAATGAGCGAAAATTTTTACTTAATTAAGGTTTTTTCCTGCGAAATATGCTTACAGGTAACAGGTAATCTTTTATACGCATCAGGATCGGCAGTGATATCATCGGCATCATAACCCATATTGGCCAATGCGGTTTTAATATTTTCGATATTTGTTCTGTCCGTGTACCATACTACAGTAACTGTGTGCTTTCTATAATCAGCTTTTACGGACGAGATGCCATCTTCATGAGCCAAATGGTTTTCAATACGCGTCTTGCAAGCTTCACATTGTACGCCGGGAGTTTTAATTACCGCTTTCATAATAACTTTTTGTTGTGAAACAGCTGATGTTGAAAATGCGGAAATCGCAATTAACACAAGTAGTAGAATCCTCATAAAGACTATTTTTGCTAATTTAAGATTTTGCATTCCAATTTGCAGGATTAGCCCGCCAGTTTAACAAGGCATTTTGATCTTTTTCTGATATTATTTTTTTTTCAATAGCCAGTGAAATAACCGAATCATAGTCCGTAAGTGATTGGCAATTTATTTCTGCTTTTTTAAATGCCTCCACAGCTTCATTAAATCCATAATTAAAAATTGAAACCACTCCTTCCACATATAGTCCTGCAGATTTCAAAACATCCACTACTAAAAGACTGCTTTTACCTGTGGAAATAAGATCTTCTATAACTACAACCTTCTTCCCATCTTCATAAAAGCCTTCTATCTGGTTACCAAGTCCATGTTCTTTGGGTTTTGGCCTCACATATAAATAAGGCAACTTCAACTGATCAGCTGCCATAGCCCCCCATGCAATTCCTGCGGTAGCTACACCTGCAAGCATTTCCACATTGACATAGGTTTGAAAAATAAGGTTACACAATTCAGATTTAATAAAATCCCTGGAGTATGGATAAGAAAGAATTTTTCGATTATCACAATATATAGGACTTTCCCATCCACTTGCCCATTTAAAAGGCTTGTCTACACTTAATTTTATTGCATTAATTTGTAAAAGCTTTTCAGCTACTGCTTTTTTATTATCCATGCTGCGAAGATAATGAACACGTATGAGCCATATTACTATTTACTTTGATGAAAAACCGGTTTTCCTATGTGACAAAATAACTTCTGAAATTGAAGAAGTTCGACACCACCCTGATGCTATATATATTGATGAACTTTCAACAGCTGCTATTAATTCATTATTGCATGAAATAAATAAGACGCAATTTCATGCGGGTATTATTATCAATCAAAACTTTGACAAGCTTAAAAAGAATTTTTTTAAACATTTTAAACTGATAAAAGCTGGTGGTGGATTAGTCAAAAATAAAAAAGGGGAAATTCTGCTTATTTTCAGAAGAGGGAAATGGGACTTACCCAAAGGTAAACTTGATAATGATGAAACTATATTAGAATGTGCTATTAGAGAGGTAACAGAAGAAACAGGACTTACTCAAATAGAAGCAGGAAAAAAACTCGATATTACTTATCATACTTATGTGGAGTTTGGCAAACATATTCTTAAAGAATCTCATTGGTACATGATGCAGACTAAAGAAACAGAAACACTCATTCCGCAGGTTGAAGAGGATATAACAGAAATTCGTTGGGTAAAAAAAGATGAACTCGAAAATTATATGAATAATATCTTTCCAGCAATCGCTATGCTATTAAGAAGTATTTGAACCAAAGAACACGGGTTTATTTTTAGGAATTATTGTAACAGTCAGGCGGCTAACACATACAAGTTTGTCATAATCATCATAAATTTTTATATCCCACACATGGGTATGTTTCCCCAAATGTAAAGGGGTGCATTTCCCTGTAACCAATCCTTTACTTGCACTCTTCACATGATTGGCATTTATTTCAAGCCCAACACAATAAAATTTATCTAAATCTATAACAAGGGCAGAAGCTATACTACCCACAGTTTCTGCAAGAACACAGGAAGCTCCGCCATGCAATATTCCATAAGGCTGCTTTGTTTTTTCATTTACCGGCATTGAAATTTCCAAAAAATCATCTCCTATTTTTTTCCATTCTATTCCAAGAAAATCGGCCATAGTATTTTTAGTAAAATCTTTTAGTTCAGGTAGCGAAATATTTTTATTAAACCAGATTGACATTTATTGGATAGTTTTTTTTACGACATCAGGTAGAAATTGAGAAACATCGCCGCCGTTACGAATAACATCACGCACAAGCGTACTCGCAACTGAAGTATATTTTGGAAGGCAGGTTAAAAAAATAGTTTCAACATTTTGAGCCAAACTCCTATTCATATCAGCAATCGCTTTTTCGTACTCAAAATCGTTCACATATCGTATTCCTCTCAATATAAAATTGGCCCCAATTGATTTACAGCATGCGACTGTTAAACCATCATAAGCAAGCACCTGTATTTTGGATTGATCCTTATAAATTTTCTTTAGCCACTCTAATCTTTGTTCCTCTGAAAACATAGATACCTTATTACTATTGCGGCCAATACCAATAACCAATCTATCAAACAAGGGAAGTGCCCTGTCTATGATATCAGTATGGCCAAGTGTTACCGGATCAAAAGTTCCTGGAAACAAACAAATTTTATCCATACTAAAATTATTTTAGGGCTTAACGTCAGATGTATAATTGTTTAATCAATACCTTTTTCAAAGTTGAATACCTTAATGCGATTCAATTTAATCATTAACTTTTGAAAGTTTGAACCATTTACTTCCGAATAACTCTAATTAAAATTTTGCTTATTACTCAATAAATATAATACAGCCATTCGTACGGCAACTCCGTTTTCTACCTGTTGTAAAATAATGGATTGTTTAGAATCTGCTACATCGCTATCAATTTCCACTCCCCTGTTTATTGGCCCGGGATGCAAAATCACAATTTCTTTGTTGAGGCTATCTAATATTTTTTTACTAACACCATAAGCAAGATTATACTCTCTTAGTGACGAAAATAACACCTGGTTTTGTCTTTCAAGTTGTATGCGGAGTATATTAGCAACATCACACCATTGCAAAGCTTTCTTTAAATTATATTCGACCTGGATATCAAATGCACTGCTAATATATTTTGGAATAAGTGTAGGAGGACCTGCAACCATTACTTCGGCACCTGCTTTCTTTAATAAATAAATATTACTTAAAGCAACTCTTGAATGCATAATATCGCCAATCAATACAACTTTTTTCCCCTCAATAGTTCCACATTTTTCTTTTATTGAAAATGCATCCAATAAAGCCTGCGTGGGATGTTCATTAATTCCATCGCCTGCGTTTATGATTGCAACAGGAATGTGCTTCGCTAAAAAATGTGGAGCTCCGCTTGCGCTATGCCTCATTACCACCATATCAACTTTCATTGATAAAATGTTGTTCACGGTATCCAGCAAAGTTTCGCCTTTCGATACGGAAGAATTAGAAGACGAAAAGTTCAGCGTGTCAGCACTTAATCTTTTTTCCGCCAATTCAAATGAGATACGGGTACGGGTTGAATTTTCGTAAAACAAATTGACTATGGTAGTATCACGTAATGACGGGACTTTTTTTATCGGTCTTTGTAAAACTTCTTTGAATTGTGTGGCTGTAGAAAGAATGAGTTCTATATCCTGGAGTTGTAAATCTTTAATGCCCAGAAGATGTTTGGTAGAAAGTTGCATTAAAGGTCAAAGCTAAATAAAAATGGTGAATTAAGGTGAAGTGTGAATTATAGCTTGTTAATTGATTTGCTTAGTATTATTGCCTGTTGACCATTCACTATTAATACAAAATGACTTCTTCCTTATCCCATTCTACTTTCACTTTTTGAGAAATAATTGAATCAATTGACTTTCCACAATAATCTGGCTGAATAGGCAGTTGGCGGCTAAACCTGCGATTGATAAGAACACACAATTCTACTTTTTTTGGACGCCCAAAAGCCAATAAGGCATCTAATGCCGCACGTATAGTTCTTCCCGTATACAACACATCATCTATTAATATCACATTTTTATCTTCAAGAGAAAATGAAATATCTGTTTGATTAGGGCTATGTAATTCTTTGCGGATATCGTCCCTGTAAAAAGTTATATCCATCTTCCCGTAGTGCAGTTTATTGCCTGGAATAATTTTATTTAGCTGAGAAAATATTTTATCTGCCAAAAAAATACCGCGTGGTTGAATGCCAATTAAAACAACTGAGGAAAGATCAGAATAATTTTCAATTAACTGGTAGGCTAATCTTTCTATAGTAATCTGAAGTTGATATTTATTTAAAATAGTTTTCACGATTGGTCAGATGCATCTTCATTCATAAACGGATAGCGATAATTTACTGCAGGGTTAAAAGTTTCCTTTATAGTTCTTGCACTAAGCCAGCGATATAAATTAAGAATGCTTCCTGCTTTATCATTTGTACCGCTGCCCCTGGCGCCTCCAAAAGGCTGCTGGCCTACAACTGCGCCGGTAGGCTTATCATTAATATAAAAATTACCGGCACTGTTAGTTAATTTTTTTGTTGCAAGCTCCACCGCATAACGGTCTTGAGCTAACACAGATCCTGTTAAGGCATAAGGTGATGTTGAATCAACTAATTTAATAGTTTCTTCAAATTTATTTTCGTCATAAATATAAATAGTTAACACGGGTCCAAATAGCTCTTCGCACATGGTAACATAACGTGGATCGGAAACTTCTATTACAGTTGGCTCTATAAAATAACCATTGGTTTTATCACACTTCCCCCCAACTAATATTTTAGCGCCTTTATCTTTTTTAACCTGTTTAATATAACCTTCCACTTTATCGAAACTTTTCTCATCAATCACAGCATTTATAAAACATGTGAAATCTTCGACGCTTCCAATTTTCATCGTCTTAATTTCTGCAACTAATTTTTTCTTTACTTGCGCAGCAATGTTTGAAGGAATATAAGCACGCGAAGCAGCAGAACATTTTTGACCCTGGTATTCAAATGCACCACGACATAATGCTGTAACTGTAACATCAACATCAGCACTTTTATGCGCCAGTACAAAATCTTTACCGCCTGTCTCTCCTACTATTCTTGGATATGATTTATATAATTTGGTATTTTCTCCTATCAATTTCCACATGCTGTTAAAGACGCCTGTACTGCCAGTAAAATGGATTCCACCAAAATCAGGATGATTAAAACAAACATCACCCAAAGTAGGGCCATCTACAAAAATAAGATTGATAACGCCAGCCGGCAATCCTGCTTCTTTTAAAATGCGCATAAACATTTGTGCGCTGTAAACCTGTGTATTAGCGCACTTCCATACAACCACATTTCCACACATAGCTGCAGATGTTGGAAGATTACCTCCAATAGCGGTAAAATTAAACGGAGTAATAGCAAGAACAAATCCTTCAAGCGGCCGGTATTCCATCCTGTTGTAAATGCCCGGGCTACTTACAGGTTGTTGCTTATAAATTTCACTAAGAAAATGAACATTAAATCTTAAGAAATCTATGAGTTCGCATGCACCATCAATTTCGGCCTGGTAAACATTTTTACTTTGACCAAGCATAGACGTGGCTAAAATATAAGGCCGGTATTTAGTAGCAAGAAGCTCAGCTGCTTTCAAAAAAATATTTGC
>JBDTYU010000115.1:0-3017 GCA_040005535.1 Ginsengibacter sp.
TGAAGATTATGCCTCTTCACCTTATGCACTCGCAACTTTTCTAAGAGAAAATTATTCATCGGTTGAAAAAACTGTTTCTCTTGCTAGGGCATTAAATGGTGATGCGGTAGCTAAAGGAAAGCAGTTGGGAGTTTCAGGGCTTATGGCTGGTCCTGAATTTTTGGAAGTATTCGGCTTTGAATTATTATATGGTGATAAAAAGACTGCACTTAATGAACCCAATACAATTTTACTTACAGAAAAAACAGCGCAAAAATTTTTTGGAAATAATCCCGATAACTATCGGGACTGTTTAGGGCAATTAATTTCTTTTAAAGGCATAGCCGATTTTAAAATTACAGGTGTATTAAAAACTCCTCCCGGTAAAACTCATTTTGAATTTGATGCCCTCGGTTCATCAGCTACTATTCCTGCTTTGGAAAAAGAGAACAAAGTATTATTGAAGGCTGATGACTGGAAAGATATTTACATGAATTACACTTATGTAAAACTTGGCAGCAATAAAAATAAGAGGGAACTGGAAAATGAATTGGCTATACTTTCAACAGAACAATATAAAAAGACTGAACTGGAAAGCAGGGATAAAGGCTATAAGTTTTACCTGCAACCTTTAATGGAAATATCGCCAGGTCCTTTGCTGGGAAATAGTATGGGCAGGGCTTTGCCGATGCCAATGCTTTGGTTTCTTATTGCTTTTGCAGCTATTATAATTATATCTGCAGGATTTAATTATAACAGTATTTCGCTGGCAAGGTCATTAAGCCGTGCAAAAGAAATTGGCATTCGTAAAGCAAATGGCGCTATGCGAAAACAATTGATCTTACAATTTCTTGTAGAAGCCGTCTTTACTGCATTGATCTCACTGGGTTTGGCGATCGTCATGTATGAATTAGTTTTAAAACCAGGATTTCAAAGTCTCACGATTATACAGGAAATGGATATTTCATTAAGTGACAGCGTGGGATTGTTTTTGATGTTTTTTGTTTTTAGTATTCTTGTAGGCTTGTTATCAGGCATATTTCCTGCGTTATATCTTTCTTCCGTAAATCCTGTAAAAGCATTAAGTGATATTGCAGGAAAAGCAATCTTGCTTAAATTAGGATTTCGCAAAGTGCTGCTGGTTATTCAATTTTCAGTGGCACTTATTTTTGTAGTTACACTTATTAATTTGTACAGGCAAACTAATTTTGTTATCAATGCCGATTATGGTTTTCAAAAAGAAAATATTGTGAACATTGATTTACAGGGCAATGATTATGCAAAAGTAAAACATGCCATTGAAAGCTTTAGCGGCGTAAAAAAAGTATCCGGAGTATCTCATGTTATGGGCACCTGGAGAGACAGATCAGTTGATGTGCGCATAAAACCTAATGACGATAAAATCTCAGTGCGTGATTATAGTATTGATGCGAATTATTTAAGTAACCTAAAACTAAAACCAATTGCTGGAAAAGATTTTTCTGATGATCTGCCTGCGGACAGGGAATTGTTTGCAGTTGTAAATGAAAACTTTTTGCAAAAATTTCATTTGGGTACACCCAATGAATCAATTGGGAAAAACATTATTGTAGCAGACAGCACACGACTCACCATTTTGGGCGTATTGAAAGACTTTCATTTTAAGCCATTCACTTATAACCTTGAACCATTATTGTTGCGGTATAGCCTTAAAGATGTTGCTTATTTAAATGTGCTTATCAATAATGCTGATAAGAGAAATACAATTGCTCATTTAGAAACAACCTGGAAATCTATTGATAAAACACATGAGTTTACTTATAGTTTTTTTGAAGATGATTTAAAAAATACATACACACAATATATAGATATTGGAAAAATGATAAGAGTGATAGCATTGATGGCAGTGGTAATTGCATGTTTAGGTTTGCTTGGCCTTGTAATATTTACCATTCGCCGCCAGGTAAAAGAAATTGGAATCAGAAAAATATTGGGAGCAACCGTTTCGCAAATCACATTCTACCTTTCACGAAATTTTATAAGACTGCTTATTATTGCAACCCTTATTGGGATGCCATTAAGTGTACTTTTAAACAGCGTTTTGCTAAATACTTTTGCAACAAGGGTTAATCCGCTTGCGGGATATATTATTGGATTTATATCTTTAGTGTTCATTGCATTTATTACTATAGGAATTAAAATTATTCATGCAGCCATGGCTAACCCTGTGAAAAGTTTAAGAACGGAATGAAAATAGTTTGAACCATGATTAAACTGATTAAAGGGATTAATCATGAAAGAGCAAAAATCAATAGAATCAGTCAATAAAAAATATCAACAGTGAGACAGTGGTAAAAAATTATTTGAAAATCGCTTTGCGAAATTTATTGCGAAATAAGGCTTATGCTGCAATCAACATAAGTGGCCTGGCAGTGGGCATAGCTTCTTGTATTTTATTATTCATAATAATCCGGTATGAATTAAGCTATGATAAATTTCAACCTGCTTCTCAAAATATTTACCGGGTAGTAACACAAGATAAATTTAGCGATGGCATTAGCTATGGTGCAGGTACCCCCTTTCCTGTACCCGATGCGTTGCGTGTTGATATTCCTCAAATAACAACAGGAGTTTTATATGCAAGTTATGGGAGCCAGGTTACGGTGACAGGGAAGGATAATGCAAACAATTCTTCACAAAAAAAATTCATTGAACCAAGCGGTATTTTTTTCGCAGATCCCCAATTTTTTTCAGTATTTCATTTCGAATGGCTTTCAGGCTCACCGGCACTTTTAGATGAACCAAATAATACAGTGCTTACAAAAAAAATGGCGGAGAAATATTTTGGTACATGGCAAAATGCTGTTGGAAAATTCATAAAACTTGATAATAAGCTTACATTAAAAGTTGCAGGAATTTTACAGGATGTTCCTGCTAATTCAGATTTTACGCTTGGGGTTGTTACCTCTTATATCACATTTAAAAATGATAATACTTACGGTTACTCGACTGAGTGGGGACGCACTACAAGCGATGAACAGGTTTACGTGCGGCTTCCG
>JBDTYU010000116.1:0-11095 GCA_040005535.1 Ginsengibacter sp.
CAGTTTCTTACAACCAACCAGGGACTAAGAATTAATGACAATCAAAATTCATTGAAGGCCGGCGAGAGAGGCGGCACTCTTTTGGAAGATTTTATTCTGCGTGAAAAAATAACACACTTCGATCATGAGCGCATTCCTGAACGCATTGTACATGCCCGTGGTTCAGCGGCACACGGATACTTCCAGGTGTATAAATCAATGGCTCAATATACCAAGGCAGGATTTCTGCAGGATCCTTCAGTGAAAACACCGGTCTTTGTAAGATTCTCTACAGTAGCAGGTTTCAGAGGTTCTGGTGATCTTGCCAGAGATGTACGCGGCTTTTCTGTAAAGTTTTATACTAATGAGGGCAACTATGATCTTGTAGGAAATAATATTCCTGTATTCTTTATCCAGGATGCCATTAAATTTCCTGATCTCATTCATGCTGTAAAGCCTGAACCTCATAATGAAATCCCACAGGCAGCTTCAGCGCATGATACTTTCTGGGATTTTATTTCAGTGATGCCTGAATCAATGCACATGATTATGTGGGCTATGAGTGATAGAGCAATTCCACGGAGCCTGCGTATGATGGAAGGTTTCGGAGTTCACACCTTCCGCTTTATTAATGCTCAGGGAAAAGGTTGTTTTGTAAAATTTCATTGGAAGCCATTGTTAGGTGTTCATTCAGTGGCATGGGATGAAGCACTTAAAATTAATGGTAAGGATCCTGATTTTCACAGAAGGGATTTGCATGATGCAATAGAAAATGGCGCTTTTCCTGAATGGGAATTTGGAGTGCAGATCATACCGGAAGCCAATGAACACAAATTTGCTTTTGATCTTCTTGATCCAACTAAATTAATTCCTGAAGAACAGGTTCCTGTGCAGCGCATTGGGAAAATGACATTGAATAGAAATCCGGATAATTTCTTTGCAGAAACTGAACAAGTTGCTTTTCATCCCGGGCATTTGGTACCAGGAATAGATTTTACTAACGATCCATTGTTACAGGGTCGTTTGTTTTCTTATACTGACACACAATTATCAAGATTGGGCAGCCCTAACTTTCATGAAATTCCTATTAACCGTTCAATTAATACGGTACATAATAATCAGCGTGACGGGCACATGCGCCAACAAATCAATAAAGGGAAAATAGCTTACGATCCTAACACATTAGGCGGTGGTTGCCCTTTCCAGGCGAAGATGACTGAAGGAGGCTTTACTTCTTATGAAGAAAGAATTGATGCTAAAAAAGTAAGAGCAAGAAGCAAAAGTTTTCATGATCATTTCAGCCAGGCAAGATTATTTTTTATGAGCCAGAGCAGGCACGAACAAAATCATATTGTAGACGCATTAAGCTTTGAGCTTGGCCATTGCGAAACAGAGGCAGTTCGAGTAAGAGTGCTTGGTTTGCTTACTCAAATTGATGGAACACTTGCTTCACGTGTAGCAGATAACCTTGGTCTCAAAGTTCCATCCAAGCTGGAGCAACCTATAAACCGAAGTTTTGGAGCTGATACAAAACCTAAAGATGTGCAGCCGGTTGTTGTAAAGCAGGCAGTAGAAACCTCTGGTGCTTTAAGCATGGCCAATACAATTAAGGACAGCATCAAAACCAGGCAGGTAGCCATTCTTGCTGCAAATGGGGCAGATGATTCTTTGATGAAAATGAAAGCAGCACTTGAAACAAATGGAGCTCAAACAAAAATTGTATCACTAAAGCTGGGAACTTTTAAGGGATTAAACGGAAGTGTAATAAAAGCTGACCAGGCTTTCTTTGGATCTGCGTCAGTACTCTTTGATGCAATATTTATTCCCGGAGGAGAAGCAAGTGTCAATGCTTTAAAAAATGAACCCGGAGCAATACTTTTTATTAATGAAGCATATAGACATTGCAAGGCAATTGCAGCCACCGCAGAAGGAGTAAATCTTTTGTTGTCAACATTTGCGGGACAAAAAATAAATGGTAAAACTAATTACAAAAATTCCCTTACTTCACTTGGTATTGTTGCACATAAAAATTATGAGCCAAAAACGGCAACTGCATTTATCAATGCTATTGCACAGCATCGTTTTTGGGAAAGAGAAGAGTTAAGTAAGGTGCCGGCATAAATGTTTTTAAATGATATAATTATAAGGTGACTGCAAACCAGTCACCTTTTTTTATTATCACTTCAAATAAATATATTTTCAAAATTTTAATTTTTGAATTTTCTTATGAATTTTTAATGACTCCTGCAATGAGGCAGAGCCATACCACAAATACATTTCCGGATCAAGCAGCTTTGCCTTTATTGCGGGATCAGTTTCCAACAGCTTTTTTGCTTCATCAATATTTGAAACATTAAGAATAAATAAGCCACGATACATTTTGTTTTCTCCAAATGGCCCGGCCAATACCAGGCTGCCGTTATTGGCAAGACGGCTTATATTGTTCAGGTGCCCATAAAAAAGCGAATCTTTAGTGGCTTTATCAACAACAGTATTACTTCCTGATTTAAGCAAAACAAGGACATAATTTTTCATTCCATAATCATCTGCCTTTAATTTCTTCGCTAATGCTGAATCGTAATTTTCTTCAACTGCCTGCGCATGTATTGTTGTGTAAAAAAACGTAAACACTATCAGCGTAATTAAAAATCTTTTCATAATTATATGTTTAAAAATATAAGGGATAAAACACTTCATGACCTGGAGATACTATATTTTAATTTACCAGATAATCCATACACTTAAATGTTTCAACATTATTCATGTACCATTCCCATCGATGCATCCCACCAATAATCCAGTTAATTTTATATCCGGCTTTTGTAAGATTATCTGCTAACTCAAGACCCTCAATACCATCTTCAGAAACGAAAATGTGTTCAATTTTTTTATCGGGAAATAGCTTTTTAAATTCCTGCACTCCTTTGCCTTCAAAAAAATTAACCGCATTTTTTAAATGCCTGTAATTGTACTTAGCTCCTTCCGTTATTTTATTGAATACAGTATCATGCCGAAGATCAATAAATTTAGCATCTTGAAATGACGACATTTGATTACAATATAAAGAGGGTGTTATAAAATGAATACCGCTATTCATCTTAAGAAAATTATTTGCAGAAGTGAGATTTTCATTTACAACATATTCATAAAATAAATTAGTACCTCCCACCAAATAACTTACATTAGAAATTCCTTTCTCAGTAAGCCACCTTGCCAATTCAGCAGCACCGTAATTAGTGTTATTATATAAAACGACGTCTTTGTTTTTTTCCTTTTTTACCAGTTCCAGAATTTTTAATGAATCAGCATAATTGTAATTAACTCCATTTTTAAAAGATGGATAATATTTATAGAATACGACATTTGCAGAATCCCAGAAATACTTTGGCGTATTACTAATATTTATAAGCAAAAGACTTTTATTGTTTGATAATTCTTTGAGCAATTGAGCGGGAGCAATGTTTTTATAATTAATAGCAGTTTCATAAAAATCATTTTTGTATGGCAGCACATCATTATATCTTCTAAAAAATTCTGTCATTCCTCCCCGGGTGTTATTTACATGAATGAAGCCACTATCTAACAATAAACTAGAAACCACACGGCTCCTGTAACTGTGTGAGCAAATGACATAAATATCTTTGTCTTTATACACATCAAGTTTGTGAACGATAGAAGGATCTTTTCTAAAATCCTGCAAAGGGATATTTATCGCTCCCTTAATGCGGCCAATATTTGATTGTTGGTAAATTGAAGTAGTGTCATAATATTCGGCCCTGGTTCGTACATCTACAACTACCATGTTCGGATCCTTTTGCTGAAGCTTATTTAGCAATTCAGGAAGAGTTACTTCATTATATGCTTTTTGAGCGTTTACTTGTGGAAGTATAAAAAGACAGGTAATAAAAAGCAGAAAGAATTTAGCCATGATTTTTTTACAAAGCAAGGAATAATCAGGCATTAAAAATAGTATCGTGTTTAAATTTTTAAGAGCGGTAAACTTATGATATTATGGATGGCATTTTTTAAATGAGTGGTAAAGCCGTATTATCTTTAAAGCTTAGAATATTTTTTTATCAATGACCGTGTTTTAATTCCTGATTCTTTTAAATCTTTATCTTTCCAATCGCCATTTGAATTAGCAGTCGGAAGTAATACTGAACATGTTTCATCTTTATCTGATACCGACCACGTAATCCAACTGATAGAGTTTTTCTCCGCCCATACAATCCATTTGCTCCATTCATCTTCATTTATTGGTCCATCACCACTTGCTTCCATGCCTGCTGATTCTGAAATGAATATTGGAATGCCTTTATTAATTGCATAATCGCACCTGTCACGTAATTCCTGCTTATGAGTAGCAGCATAAAAATGAACAGTATACATAATATTAGTAACCCCGGTTAATGGATCATTTGCAACCGCGTTAATATCCTGGTCCCAATGCGGGCTGCCAACAAGAATAATATTATCAGGATCAATTTTCCTTATGGTTGAAATAATTTCTGCGGAATATGCTTTCACTTCATTCCATGTTTCATAATCCGGTTCATTGAAAATTTCATAAATAACATTAGGATAGGAACCATAAGCAGTTGCCATCTGAGTAAAAAATTCTTTTGCTTCTTCAAGACGAATGTTATGACTGTGAAAATCAATGATAACATAGATGCCTTCTTTTATAGCAGCATCAACTACTGCTTTTATTTTTCCCTTTGACCATTCAGGTTTTTCAACATATCCATCTTTGGGTTCCACACCCATTGCTGCTCTTACAACAGAGCAACCCCAATCTTCATGCAACCAATGCACAGCACCGGCATTATAAAATCTTGGATGAAAATTGTGCCAGCCAAAACTCATTCCATGCAATACAACAGGATTACCATGCTCATCTTTCAATTGAGTTCCATCAACACTTAGTTGTCCATGAATTTTTACTGGCTGGGCATTTAATATAATACAACAAGTGAAGAATAAAATTACTGTGAGAAAAATTTTTGATTTCAACAGATGCAATTTGTTTTATTAAATTATTTATCATTCAAAGTATTTACATCATCCCAGTTATCTGTACGAAAAATATTTACGGGTAATCCTTCTTTATTAAAAAGATTGGGGATTGAAGAATTGGTAAATCCAAAGCGAACGGCTACAGGATTTTTTATTTGTTTGTTTGAAACTATAACGCTGTTGCCATCAATTTTTACAGTCGCAGGCATAAATACTCTGTCCTCCCCAGCAATAAAAAATTCATTAGGAGACCCATTCCTGCTGGTTAAGCCATTGTCGGCGTTATTAAAATATATCCGAATTTTTTCTTTTTCTACTTTCATATTTTTATACATGGGGCTTTTGTAGACAACATCTTTTTTATTGTATGTTTCCCCAAGAGCATAATTCGCTAAACGAATTCCTACATCTTTTTTATTTTTGGGATGAATGTCATTGATATCTGTTACCAGGTCATCTATGACCACCATGCCAGTGTTTGAAACGGCCAAAGTTTTAGTTTGTGCTTCACGCAATAATGCGGATGAAATATTCTTTCCATACCCTGCGAAGGGAGCTATTTGTACGAAATAAAAAGGGAAATTTATTTGCCATGCTTTGCGCCACGAATTTATCATGGTTGAAAACAGAAGCTGGTAAGTGTTTGCTGCGCTTACATTGGATTCTCCCTGGTACCATATAACTCCTGCAATAGTAAAGTTGGTAATAGGGGATATCATTGCATTGTAAGTTGCTGCAGGATTTACCGGCCAGTAATCACTATACTTCAAACTATCGGCAGCCTTTTTTAAGATAGTATTATTATTTATTGAGTCTTTTGGTGACCATGCCTCGGCAGGCGTACCGCCCCAGCTTGCTTCAATAAGTCCAACGGGAACAGATAACACTTCCTGTAATTTTTTACCAAAAAAATATCCTGCAAGGCTAAATTGTTTCATATCATCCGGGTTACAAACAACCCATTGACCTTTTGTGTCATCCTGTTGAAATTCAGCCGTTAATTTAGGTATGTGAAAAAACCTGATTTTTGTATTGTTAGCTTTGTCAGCATCTGCAGTATATTCTTTTATACCCCAGTTGTAATTCATTTCCATATTGCTTTGGCCACTGCAATCCCAAACTTCGCCAATTAAAATATCCTCAAGTACGATCTTATTACTTCCGGTTATAGTAAGTGCATATGGGCCACCTGCAACAGGTGTTTTAATTGTAAGAATCCATTTTGCACCGGAGGATCCGATCGTGTTATAAGTAGCCGTATCCCAGGTTGTAGCGATTTTTATTTTTTCTGTAGGCTCACACCATCCCCATATTTTTACTTCACTTTTTTGTTGTAACACCATGTGGCTTCCGATGATTGAGGGTAAACGCACATCAGCAATTGCACTTGAAAATGTAAGCCCCAATAATATGATTAGCAGAAAATGTGAAAAAAATCTCTTCATTTTTATGTTAGTTTTATTGCTAAAAATATGCGTCTATGCCATCTCGTTATAACTGAAATATAAAGGCATGGAAATATAAAGTTTATTCCCTTTCGCTCAACTCAAGCCAGCGCATTTCTTTTTTATCAAGAAGTACAATTATATGGTTAACCCTTTCTGCAGCCTCCTGCAATTTTTCGAAACCCATTGCGCCATTATTCATTTTTACTTCTAACAATTTTTTCTCTTTTTCCAAAGCAGGTAATTCTTTTTGCAACAATTCAAATTCAGTTTTTTCTTTAAAAGATAATTTTTTGATTAGTGTTGCCTGAATGGTGTGACCAGTATGTGATTTTTGCTTTTCATTGCTCATCGATTTTTCCCCATTGCCGGTTTCTTTCTGTGCATTACTTTTTGAAGCCTGTGGTTTGTTTTCTTCAAGTTGTTTCCAAATCCTGTATTGGGTGTAGTTGCCAGGAAAATCCTTTATTTCTCCACTGCCCTCAAAAGCAAAAAGGTGATCAACCAACCGATCCATAAAATACCTGTCGTGGCTTACAATTAAAATGCAACCCGGAAAATCCTGTAAAAATTCTTCAAGTGTTCGTAAGGTTTGTAAATCGAGATCATTGGTGGGTTCATCAAGCACTAAAAAATTTGGATTGCGAAACAAAATACTCAACAAATGAAGTCTTCTTTTTTCTCCTCCGCTTAATTTACTCAGAGGTGTAAACTGTTGCTGAGCAGTAAAGCCAAATTTTTCCATGAACTGTGTTGCACTTATTTTACTGCCATCTGCCAATGGAAAAAATTCCGCAAAATCTTTTACATATTCAATGGCTCTTTTGTCTTCTTTATACTGCAATCCTTCCTGTGCAAAATTTCCAAAGACAACCGTATCGCCATGATTTATTTTTCCGCTATCGGGCGGAACGAGGTCCAGCGCTATCTTTAGAAAGGTTGATTTACCGGTTCCGTTTTTTCCAACAATACCTATACGCTCTCCTCTTTTAAAAGTGTAGTCAAAACCTTTCATAATAACTTTATCACCATAAGATTTATAAACCTTTTTCATCTCAAGCACTTTACCGCCAAGTCTTGTCATCTTTACTTGCAAAGAAACATCAGCCACATCTTTTCTCTGGCTCACTCTCTCTTCAATTTCAACAAAAGCATCCTGCCGGCTCTTTGATTTTGTAGTGCGTGCCTTTGGCTGCTTTCTCATCCATTCGAGCTCCTTCCTGAAAATATTTTTATCTTTTAGCAATTCACTTTGCTGCACTTCAAGCCGCAACGATTTTTGTTCCAGGAAATAATCATAATCTCCTTTATACACATATAGCTTTTCATCTTCCATCTCAATAATTTCATTACAAACAGTATCCAAAAAATAACGGTCATGTGTAACTAAGAGTATAGTGCTTTTATTGGTTGCTAAAAAGTTTTCGAGCCATTCAATCATGTCCACATCAAGGTGGTTGGTAGGCTCGTCCAGTATAAGAAGGCATTTTCCTTCATGCAATTGTGCTTCTATTAAAGCCTGTGCCAGCGCCACTCTTTTGCGTTGTCCGCCACTTAGGTTTTTCACTGGTTCATTCAGATGATGAAGGTTTAACTTTCCTAAAATCTGTTTTAGGTCACTTTCAAAATTCCATGCATTCGCTTCAGTTAACTCTGTAACGAGGCCGCTTATACGATCTTCATCATGCACTTCCTCTTCCAGCAATATTTCATATTCTTTCACTATCCGCACAACAGGGTTATCAAGATTTAAAATATTATCCCAAATAGACTTAGCATTATCAAAAACAGTATCCTGTTGCAGCATAATTACCTTCACATCTTTATGAACCCAAACTGTTCCATCGTCGGCTGTATCGAGGCCTGCAATTATCTTAAGCAAGGTGGATTTACCACTCCCGTTGCGGGCAACAAAAGCTATTTTATCTCCTTCTTCTACATAAAAATTTATATCGCTGAAAAGTCTTCTTATACCAAATGATTTGCTTAAATTTTCTACTGAAGCGTAATGCATGGCGCAAAGGTAGTTGAGCAGCAGAGCTAATTAAAAAAAATTATCCTGTACAGTTTATATACCTGAGTTACATTATTTTAAAGAGATAATAGTTTGCTAACTTTGCGCCCATTTTAAAATGGAAACAAACTATTTTATACATCCCACAGCCGTTGTAGATGAAGGTTGTAATATTGGCGCCGGAGTTAAGATTTGGCATTTTTGTCACATAATGCCGGGTTGTATTATTGGAGAAAATTGCAACATCGGGCAAAATGTAGTGGTGTCTCCTAAAGTTATTCTTGGCAAGAATGTGAGAGTACAAAATAATGTATCAATTTATGAAGGCGTTATTTGTGAAGACGATGTTTTCCTGGGGCCTTCAATGGTTTTTACCAATGTAATCAACCCAAGGAGTGCCGTTAGCCGTAAAGAAGAATTTAAAAAAACCATTGTGAAAAAAGGCGCCTCAATCGGTGCAAACGCCACAATAGTGTGTGGACACAATATTGGTGAATATGCTTTCATTGGCGCCGGCGCTGTTGTTACTAAAGAAGTGGCCTCCTATTCACTGGTAATAGGAAATCCTGCAAAGCATGTTGGCTGGATGAGTGAGTATGGAATAAAATTAAGTTTCGATGAAAATAACATGGCTATATGCCCCGAAAGTAAACAGAAGTATTTATTAGAGAATAATCTTTTAAAAAGAATACGGTAGCGAATGAAAAATTTTGCATTAATAGGTGCCGGCGGTTATATAGCACCACGCCACATGAAAGCGATAAAAGATACGGGTAATAATTTAATTGCAGCATTAGATAAGCACGACTCTGTTGGTATATTAGACAGCTATTTTCCCGATGCTGATTTTTTTACAGAGTTTGAACGCTTTGACAGGCATTTGGAAAAATTAAAACGACAGGGTATAAAAATAGATTTTGTGAGTGTATGCAGCCCCAATTATTTACACGATGCCCACATTCGTTTCGGATTGCGTATAGGCGCTAACGTTATATGCGAAAAGCCGGTGGTATTAAATCCCTGGAACATTGATGCGCTGGAAGAAATTGAAAAAGAAACAGGAAACCATGTATATACCATTTTGCAATTAAGACTGCATCCTGCAATCATTGCGTTAAAGGAAAAAATTGATGCTGCGTCTGCGGGAGAGAAGCATAAAGTTGAACTGCAATATATAACCTCACGCGGGCATTGGTACCATACAAGCTGGAAAGGAGATATAACGAAAAGCGGTGGTATAGCCACTAATATAGGAGTGCATTTCTTTGATATGCTCATGTGGATTTTTGGAGAGGTAAAGGAAAATAAGGTTTTTCAACATACGGATGATACAGCATCAGGCACCTTGGAATTAGAAAAAGCAACTGTAAAATGGATGCTGAGTATAGATGCAAACACACTTCCGGCTGAAGCAAAAGCGGCGGGTAAACGAACTTACAGAACGTTAATAATTGATGGAGATGCTTTTGAATTTAGCGAAGGCTTTACTGAATTACATACAAAGTCATATACAAATATAATTGCCGGTAATGGCTTCCCATTAACTGAAACCCGGAAATCAATAGATTTAGTACACAAAATAAGAGGCTTTGATTTTTTAAAAAACAAAAATGGAAATACCGAATAAAAATATTCTCATTACAGGCGGTGCAGGTTTTATAGGTTCACATCTTACGAGATTATTTGTTAATAAATACCCTGCATATATAATCGTAAATCTCGACAAGCTGACCTATGCTGGCAATCTTGAAAATCTTAGGGATATTGAAGACAAACCCAATTACAATTTTGTAAAGGGAGATATTGAAGATGTTGAATTTGTAAAAAGTCTTTTTGAGAAATATAATTTCACAGGGGTTCTGCACTGCGCTGCCGAAAGTCATGTTGACCGTTCCATCAGCGATCCTCTTGCATTTGTAAAAACGAATGTATTGGGGACTGCATCTTTACTTCAGGTTGCAAAAGATTCATGGAAAAATAATTACAAAGGAAAATTATTTTATCATATTTCAACTGATGAAGTATATGGAAGCCTTGCAGAAAAAGGTTTTTTTATTGAAGAAACTTCCTATGATCCCCGCAGTCCCTATTCTGCTTCGAAAGCTTCGTCCGATCATTTTGTACGGGCATTTTATCATACTTATAAATTACCGGTTATTATTTCCAACTGTTCTAATAATTATGGTCCTTATCATTTTCCTGAAAAGCTTATTCCGCTATGCATATACAATATAATTAATAATAAACCCTTGCCGATTTATGGTAAAGGGTTAAATGTAAGGGATTGGCTGTATGTTGAAGATCATGTAAGTGCAATTGATACCATATTTCATAAAGGAACACCTGGAGAAACTTACAATATCGGCGGCCATAATGAATGGAAAAATATTGATATTATAAAAGAACTTTGCAGGCAAATGGATGAAAAACTTGCCCGGGGAAAAGGTACCTCAGAGAAACTGATAACTTTTGTAAAGGACAGGCAGGGACACGATCTTCGCTATGCAATTGACGCAACAAAATTAAAAAATGAATTAGGATGGCAGCCATCACTTCAATTTGAAGAAGGTTTATCAAAAACAATCGATTGGTATTTAAACAACAGTGAATGGCTAAATGATGTAACCAGCGGTGCTTACAC
>JBDTYU010000117.1:0-4252 GCA_040005535.1 Ginsengibacter sp.
TAATGCTGAAAATTCTTTTCCATTAATTCTTTATTTTGTGCTATCTAATTAAACAATCTTTTTATGAAAAGAGAACTCACATCCTGGTACAGTCCTTCATTGGATAAGGATATGCCTGTTGCAGTTTATGGCGATTTTGGATTTGCCCTTTTGCTGATTCCAACGGCTGCCGCAGATTACCTGGAATATGAGCGGTTTCAATTAATTGATACTCTTACCCCTTATATTGATTCTGGAAAAATAAAAGTGTTTTCTATCAACAGTATTAATAATGAAAGCTGGCTTAATAACAATATGCTCGGCGAGCACAAAGCAATACGGCATAACCAATTCAACCAATATGTTTTTAATGAGGTAATTCCATTTATAAAAACAATCACATCAATTGATACTTCAATTATAATTTCGGGAGCAAGTTTTGGGGCATTACACAGTATGAACCTGTTTTTAAAAAGGCCTGATATTATTAATGGTGTTATCGCAATGAGCGGCGTATACGATCTTCACGAGTACACGAAAGGATATAATGATGACCAGGTTTATTTTAATTCTCCGGTGAATTATATACCAGACCTTAATGATGATTGGTATTTGTATCACATAAGAAAGAGTAATCACATACACATAGTTTCCGGGAGCGGTGACTATGAAGATCCAGGGGCTTCTGGAAAATTCGCAAAAATATTATACGATAAAGGAATAAATTATGAGCTTGATATTTGGGGAACAGATATGAAGCACGACTGGCCTACATGGCGGGCAATGTTGCCTTATTATATTGAAACGAGATTTTAGGTTACCTATTTTGAATTTTGAATGAAATATACTTTAATATATGACATTCTGCTTCATATTTAGCATTAAGAATCTAAATTCAAAGTTACCTTTACCCGATGGAGAAAAAATTATTTCTGCTGGATGCAATGGCACTTATCTACCGTGCTTATTATGCTCTTATCCGCAGCCCGATTCTTACTTCTAAAGGAAAAAATACAAATGCCCAGCTTGGTTTTACCAATACATTATACGATCTCATAAGCAGAGAAAAACCTACACATCTTGCAGTAGCTTTCGACACGTATGCACCTACAGAAAGACATACTGATTTTGTTGCCTACAAAGCCAACAGGCAGGAAGCGCCCGAAGATCTATTGTCTTCTATTCCTGATATAAAAAAAATAATTGAAGCTTTTAATTTGCCTTGTGTTGAATGTGACGGGTATGAGGCAGATGATATAATCGGTGCGCTGGCGCAGGAAGCAGAAAAAGAAGGCTATGAAGTTTTTATGGTAACGCCAGACAAAGATTTTGGACAATTAGTTACTGATAAAATAAAAATTTACAAGCCCGGTTACCAAGGGGGAAAAGTTGAGATTATGGGGGCTAAAGAAGTATGTGAAAAATGGAACATAAAAAATGTGAAGCAGGTTATTGATATTCTTGGATTAATGGGTGATGCAAGTGATAACATACCAGGTATTGCAGGAATTGGTGATAAAACCGCTGCAAAACTTTTAGCGCAATATGAATCGCTTGAAAATATTTTGGCAGATGCTGAAAATATAAAAGGCTCTTTAGGAGAAAAAATAAGAGCAGGTAAAGACATGGCCATCCTGAGTAAAAAGCTTGCAACTATTATTACAGAAGTTCCTTGTAAATTTCATGAAGAAGATTTCAGAATAAAAGCCTACAATACAGAAGCGTTAAAAGATATTTTTGCTGAGCTTGAATTTAAAGCGTTGGGCAGAAGAATACTTGGTGATGAATACAATGTTTTTGTTGTAGAAAAACAGGTAATACAAACTGATCTTTTTGGTAATGCAATGGAAGTGCCGATGCCAAAACCTGAAGAAGAGCAGAAAGCAGAAGAGAAGCCAGGACTGACTGCAGACAAGAATATCAGCAATACACCTCATAATTACTATTTAGTTGAAGGCGAAGAAGCAATTAATAATTTGCTTAGAAAATTATCAGAGCAAAATGAAATTTCTTTTGATACTGAAACGACACATGTAGATGCCAATGAAGCTGAACTCGTAGGATTAAGTTTTTCATATCAAAACGGCGAAGGATATTATGTGCCATGCCCGGCAGATGAGGAACAGGTGCAACATTTACTGCATCACTTTACAGAGTTGTTTAGCGATGAATCAAAAATATGGGTTGGTCAAAATATTAAATATGATTTGCTGGTATTGAAATGGTATGGTATTGAATTGAAAGGAAAACTTTTTGATACCCTGCTGGCGCACTATGTAATAGAAAGTGAGGGCAGGCGCAACATGGATTTGCTGAGTGCACAATACCTCGGCTACCTTCCTGCATCTATTGAAGAGCTAATAGGTAAGAAAGGAAAGAGCCAGGTAACCATGCGTGATGTGGATGTAGAAAAAGTAAAAGAATATGCAGTTGAAGATGCAGATATAACACTCCAATTAAAGAATATATTTCTGCCGCATTTAAAACAAAAGCAGGTAGAAAAAGTTTTCAACGAGGTTGAAACTCCATTAGTGAAAGTTTTGACAAGCATGGAATTTGAAGGTGTAAAAGTGGATATGAATTTCCTGAATGTCTACTCAAAAGAATTAGAAACGGAAGCAGCTAAATGTGAGCAAAGTGTTATTGAACAGGCAGGAATAAAATTCAATCTTGCATCACCAAAACAACTGGGCGAAGTATTATTTGAAAAAATGCAGATAGGCACTCAAACAAAAAAAACAAAAGGTGGCCAGCATGCAACCGGCGAAGATGTGCTTTTAAAGTTGGCAAAAGAATATCCTATTGTTGAAGACATTTTAAATTTCAGGGAGCTTACAAAATTGAAATCAACCTATGTAGATGCGTTACCGCAATTAATAAATAAAAGAACACAGCGTGTACATACCTGCTATGGACAGGCAATAGCAGTAACGGGAAGGCTTAGCAGTAACAATCCAAACCTTCAGAATATTCCCATAAGAACTGAAAGAGGGCGTGAGATACGAAAAGCTTTTATCCCCAGAGACAGTGATCATTTAATAGTTTCTGCAGATTACTCTCAAATCGAACTAAGAATTGTTGCAGCAATAAGTGGTGACCCCGCCATGTGCGAAGCATTCAAACTAAAAAAAGATATTCATACGGCTACTGCTTCAAAAGTTTTTAATGTGGAAGAAGAAGATGTTACTAAGGAAATGCGTTACAAAGCTAAAAGTGTAAACTTCGGAATCATATACGGGCAGGGAGCTTTTGGACTTGCGGAAAATTTGGGAATAGCACGCAGCGAAGCGAAAGAAATCATTGAGAATTATAAAAAGCAGTTTGCCAATATTCAAAAATACATGGATGAAACTATTAAATTTTGCAAAACTAACGGTTATGTTGAAACGCTGATGGGCCGTAAACGCTGGCTTAAAGATATAAACTCATCTAACTTTACGGTTCGTGGCTATGCTGAACGCAATGCCATTAATTCACCTATACAAGGTAGTGCTGCCGATATGATAAAGCTGGCAATGATTAAAATTCATAATGAATTTCAAAAGTATAAGTTCAAATCAAAAATGATTATGCAGGTGCATGATGAGCTTGTATTTGATGCACATAAAAGCGAGGTAGAAATAATAAAACCCATTATTATTGAATGTATGCAGACTGCTTTACTACTTCCCAATGAAGTACCGGCAGATGCAGAAATAGGTGCAGGAGAAAACTGGCTTGAAGCGCATTAATTAATAAAAATTAAAATTCATACCTGATTCCTGACACAAATGGTTCCAACCTTAATATATTGTTACGACGCATACTGTGGCTGGTGCTATGGTTTTAGTCAGGTGATGAAAAAAATAAATTCTGCTTATAAAAACAAATTAGAATTTGAAGTGTTGTCCGGGGGTATGATCTTACCCAAAGAACCAGTTCCAATAAGTGTTACAGCAAAGTATATCCTTGAGGCCTATAAAAGAGTTGAAGAACTTACAGGAGTAAAATTTGGGCAAGATTATTTATGGCATATTCAACATCCCGATCAGAGTGATTGGTTCCCAAATTCTGAAAAACCTGCTATCGCCTTGTGTGTTTTCAAAGAATATTTTCCTGATCTGCAAATAAGCTTTGTGAGTGATATGCAATACGCATTACATTTTGAAGGCCGCGATTTAACTGATGATGAATCTTATCGTCTTCTTCTTGAAAAATACAATATCCCTGCTGAAGAATTTTATGAAAAGCTTGGAGAAGAAGAATATAAGGAGCAGGCTTATTATGAATTTGC
>JBDTYU010000118.1:0-5149 GCA_040005535.1 Ginsengibacter sp.
GAGAAAAGGCTTTAAGCCGGCTGACCGATTCGAATAGCATTATAAAAATCACTACATGGTTTTTAATTATCTTTTTTGTGCTTGTAGATATTTTACCTGTAACATGGAAGGGATTAACGACCAAAGGACCTTATGATGAATATATAAATGAAATTGAATTGAGAATAAAAAATGAAGTGCAGGAAAAAATGATAGATTCCGAAACAAAGCTGGAAATACATAAAAGGAATAAGCAAAGAGAATTAGCCAGGCACAGCGAAAGTTTAAAAGCCGAAGCAGCTAACCGGGAATTCAGTAACGCTTAAACTGATGATATTATTAAGAACTATCTTTTGTTTACCCGCACGCTATTATTCATGAAGCCAGGATTACATTTACAATACTAAACGAATTGCATGTTACATAAAAGATATAATTACAAGAGTCCTTTGATATTAACCGTTATTTTCTTCACCATTTTTTTAAAGACCAATACTATTTCGCAAATTAATACCGGCAAAGGTTACAACCAAAATGCAGCGAACATCGCATTATTACAAAAGGTTTCTATCACCGGGCGCCTTGAAAATCGTTCCATGAAAAAGTCTGTTCTGCTAAGTATCTATATCCGGTTTATTTCACAATTTCTATAATCATCCTACCCTGGATGGCATTGTCACCTGAGCTTGTTGAAGGGACCCTTGTTGAACACCAACTGCTATTTCAATTTGATATCAACTAATTTCTTTTTCCCCATAATTTTCTTAGTCACATAAAATCGTGGTTCAGATATTTTATCCATTAGTTGTAAATCCCGGATATAAAGTCATACCGCCATCTACAAATAATGTAGTACCATTTACATAATCACTGTCATCACTTGCAAGCCAAACAGCAGCGTTACCTATATCCTCGGGTTTCCCAATTCGTTTATAAGGAATTAATGTAAGCAAAGATGCAAGAGCTTCCGGGGTCTCCCATGCATCACGATTGATTGGCGTTTGTATAGCGCCTGGCCCGATGCTATTGATGCGTATTTTTTTATGTGCAAACTCCTGTGAAATACTTTTCATCATAAGCATGATACCACCTTTGCTTGCTGCATAATTTGCATGGCCTGCCCAGGGAATTACTTCGTGTACGCTGCTCATACAAATTATTTTACCGGCAGCTTTACTTTTCTTTTCATCAATACCCCTTCTTAAAAATTCACGTATAGCTTCTCTTGCGCATAAAAACTGACCGGTTAAATTCACACCCAACACAAAATTCCATTGATCCAATGTCATTTTATCAAATGGTGAATCTTTTTGCAGCCCTGCGTTGTTGATTAAAATATCAACAGTTCCAAATTGCTTTATCACATCAGCAAACATTTTTATTACTTCATCTTCTTTACTTACATCGCATTGAAAACTGATGGCGTTATTTCCGGCGCCGGTAATTTCCTTTACAACTTCGTCTGCCATTATTTTGCCTGAAGCAACAGGATAATTAACAACAACTGTGGCACCTTCTGCTGCCAGAGCTTTAGAGACACCGGCGCCAATTCCACTGCCTGCTCCGGTAACGATTGCAATTTGTTCCTGTAATTTTTTTTCCATTTTAATATGTTGATCTATTAACTTATAATTTTTGAAAATGATTTAACCTAAGTTAAAAAATTTGATTTTTTTTAGGTTTGACGTTTTATTTTGAAAGTTACTTTACGCTTTAATTATGTCGTTGATTATATCAATATGATGTTTTGTGTGAATCGCAATAAATTTTACTGTTGATTTTAAATTTAGTTTCCCAAAAAACGGATGCTCAATATAATTGTTGGGCTTTAAATTTTTGAGTTCTTTTAATTTTTCTATAATAATCTTAACGTGATTTTCAAGTGTCTCAGCATTAAAACTATCTGCCGGTTGAACTGAAGCTGGCGATTGTGCTCTTCCTCTCGGAATTTTGTTTATCGTAAATATAAAAAATCGTGCAATATTAAATTTCCATTTATATCGATTGGGATTTGAATTTTTCAATGCTTCAATTATCACCTTAATTGTTAGTAAGGTATGCTCAATATGCCAACCAACAGATGACTTTGAAATTGTGTGATGTACAAGTTCCTGTTTTGAAATTTTATTTTCAAGGTCTTTTATAAGTTCGTCTAATTTATTCATTTCGTATTTGAATACTTTAATTTATTCCCCTGCCTTTCTTCCTTGAGACCTGAGCGGGAACCCGCCTGAACAAAACCTCCTATAAAATGTAAGATAAATAAATTCTCTTTAGAAAAACCGCTGTCTCCTGATCTGCGTACGGCATTATTAAGTATATTAGTTAAGCATAAAACTAATTTAGTTTACCCGGAATATATTTAACTTTCTTTAAAGCACCGCCCGAAAGTATAATGCCTGAACTGTCTGCAATATGAAGTTGTAATAAGCCTATTTGGGCATGGCCAATGTCAAGCAAAGAATTACCCTGTACATTTGCTATCAATGATCGGAGTGTCATTGCTTCACTGCTTTTTATAACTTCATTTCCGGCTGCTATAGTAATCTGCCCAAAAGAATTATCAGCAGTGATTATTTTTCTTTTAGATGCCTGTATTGGTGGAGACTTATATTCCGGAGACATTTCAAAAACTACTTCCGACGAGTCTTTCTGCGAAACATTTAATGAATCAAGATCGGGCTGCATACTCTCTACCTCAAAGCTTGATCTGCCCGCAATGCTAACGTTATAACTCTTTTGTTTCATTTTGAACATTTCAAGCCTGGTATCAAAACAATCAACATATAACAGTTGGGGAGAAAAAATACGGACGGCCGTAATTGTTCTCATCCAGTATTTTTCAAATGTATTGCCAGGTATAAAATTAAAATCTATAAAAAGAGTATCATTTTTTACAACAGCCTTTATACTTCCGTTATGATACCTTGCCCATTCTTCTAAAATACGTACGGAACAATCGCGGCTTTGTTCAAATGCAATACTCGTGATGTTGCCGCCTTTTATTTTAAGATATTTAAAAGGTTGCTGTATTACTTTTCTGTACGTCCAGTACAAATCGCTCTTATCGAGTTTCTCATATTCTTTTTTTAAAATAATGTTAGACGACAGCATTCCTGCTATTAATATTACCAGCATTGCTAAAAGGATCTTCGAACTTAATTTCATTATATTATTTTTTAAAATTGTCTTTTACAAATTGATCAAACAGGGATTTTATTTCCTTAAAATCTATTTTTAATAAATATATGTTGCGCATAAAAACCGGTAATTCATTTTCCATAAATTGTTCCCGCCTGAAAGTGAGTATCCGCTCCATGGCATCATCTTCTATAAAATAGCCAACGCCTCTTTTGTTGGTAATTATTTCACGTTGTTGCAAAAAATCATAGGAGCGCTGTACTGTATTGGGATTCACTTCCATGTTTACTGCAAGATCTCTAATGCTTATAATCTTATCGCCCAGGTTCCATTTTTTTAATAAAATCTGTTCGCAAACATATTCTGCTATCTGTATGTAAATCGCCGGGTTCTCTTTAAAGTCCATGCATATAAATTAAAATTCTTTCTCACGCAAACGGATAAACGCTAATATCCAAAGCATTCCGGGAAATATAAACTGAAGATTAGCATCAAAAAAACGGGCAGCTGTTTCCGGCAAATCTATTGAGCCCTCCTCTTTACCAACAGGTATGCTTACGTGGCTAAAGGGGCCTGCATCGCTTATGTTACCGAATAGCAATTTGGCACTAAGCCAGTTTAATCCATAGCAAGCCAAACAAAGCACGCAAATAACAATTGCTGTTTTTATAAAACCAACTTTATTAAAATATAATGAGCCTATAAGCATGGCGCCTGTTAAAAGCAAGAACAACGGGTACACCTTCCAGGCAATAATTCCATTAAAAGGAAACAGATAAACAGATTCATATTGCTGTTTATAAAAAGGAGCAGCGGGGTCAAGGCTTTTGTGAAATATTGAAACAAAAGAAGCGTCTATAACCCTGTAAAATATCATAAAGATGACCGGATAAAAAACACCAACGACAATAATGCCGCACAGCCATTTTTCAAAATGCGAAGCAGGCAGCGTAAGATAAGAAGAACCGATTGCGTTAGATGAAAAGTAATTGAAAACAAAGGATGCCAAAAAACAGCTACCGCCGGCAAGCCCCCATATAAAAGTTAAATTTTGTGCCCCGTTAAATCCCATTATGGATTTAGCTACAACGTATAAAATCAAAACAAGAGCCAGCAGCATACCGGTAAAGCCAAACATTTGCACAGGCCTTTCCAGTAATGTTTTTTTTAAAAGAAGGCCAAACCGCCGCGGGTTAAATGTATTATTCATAAAAACTTTTTATTTAAAAATTGCTTTAGTCATAATGGGATTTTCAGTAACGCCATTAAATAAATGCTCCAGGTTTACTTTGGTATCTTCCCCTTCGGTGTTTTCTATCACTACCGAGAGCCCCTTTAATGATTCTTCTGAATAAAGAACTTTACTTTGGTCACTTATTTCTGTTACCGTTTTAAAACAAAGCTTATCGCCAATATCAGCTATAGATGCATTCAAAAGCAATTCTCCCTTATCAACAATAATCACCCTGTCAATTAAATTATCCAGGTCACGTATCTGGTGCGTTGAAATAAAAATCATTCTTTCCTTATTAAAGACAGAGGATATTAATTTCCTGAACCGTATTTTAGAAGGAATGTCCAACCCATTAGTAGGTTCATCCAATAATAAAATTTTGGTATTACAGGCAAGCGCAAACGCAATAATAAATTTCTTTTGTTGCCCGAATGAAAGTGTATTGAGCTTCCCTTCATCTTTTACATCAAGTTGTTCCAGGTAATTAAAAAATTGCTCGTGATCAAAGGCAGGATAAAACGGAGCAAACAAATTCATATAACGCTTAATAGTCAGGCCGGGTACATTCACCTCTTCCGGAATAAAATAAATAGTTTGTAAAAAAGAAGGAACCCTTTTTTTAGGAATATGACCATTAACATTAATATTGCCTTCTGTAGGAAATAATAAACCAACCAGATTTTTTAGTAATGTAGATTTTCCTGCACCGTTCTTACCAAGCAAGCCATATATGCTGCCTTCGCCCAATGTAAGGCTGAGATTTTTATACAAAAGTTTTTTCCTTTTATAACCGAA
>JBDTYU010000119.1:0-21723 GCA_040005535.1 Ginsengibacter sp.
GACTTAGGATCTGATGCCGTAAGGTGTGGGGGTTCGAGTCCCTCCATGCGCACATATCTCTACATTGATTTTTAAAAGAAAAAGCTGTCGTATCTGAACGACTCATAAAATTTGGTTAATGGCAAGTGTTACAAAAGAAAGTATTGGCAATCTCCATGATAAATTGACGGTAAAAGTTTCTAAAGAAGATTATTATCCCTCATTTGAAAAAGCTATAAAAGATTATAGCAAAAAAGCAAATATTCCCGGGTTTAGAAAAGGTATGGTACCTGCTGGTATGGTTAAAAAAATGTATGGTACTACTATTTTTTATGATGAGGTAATAAAAGTTGTTGAAAAAGAAATCGGGGAATTTCTAAAAAAAGAAAAGCCAGAAATTTTTGCACAGCCCTTGCCTATGGAAAGCGAGATTAGAAAATTGGATATGTCAAATCCTGAAGAGTATGATTTCCATTTTGAGATAGGCCTTAAGCCTGAAATTTCTATAGATGCTTTATCAAAAGCACGGCCTGCATTTTATAAAGTGAAAGTATCATCGGAAATGATTGAAGAAGAAATAGAGAAATTAGTTACGAAGTATGGGGATATGAAAGATGCAGAAACAGTAACAGGATCTGAAAATGTTCTGAACGTACTATTTGAAGAAAGCGATATTGAAGGAAATCCTTTGCCGGGTGCACTTTCAAAGGATAATTCGATACTTGTAAAATATTTTTCAGAAGATTTCAGTCCATTACTGTACGGTAAAAAGAAAGATGACTTTATAATATTGCAATTAAAAAATGCTTTTCCCGAAAAAGAAAGGGAATGGATTTTATCTGATTTGGGGCTGGATAAAAGTGATACTTCATCTGTAGAAAAATACTTTAGAATGACTATAACCAAAATTGGTTTGGTCGAAAAAAAAGAGCTCAATGAAGAATTTTTTAGCCAGGTATTTCCTGGAAAAGAAATTAAGACCGGGGATGATTTTCGCAACGCAACAAAGGAACAATTACAACAACAGTGGGATGCTGCAAGTCGCGGACAATTGCATGATCAGCTTTACCATACTTTATTGGAAACACCATTGCAGTTGCCTGATGAATTTCTAAAAAGATGGATTGCTATTGGTGGTGAGAAGAAAAAAACTTCAGCGGAAGTAGAAGCAGAATATCCAACATTCATCAACCAATTAAAGTGGACACTGATAAGCGATAAAATTATTAATGAAAATAAATTGGAGGTTTCTGAAGAGGAATTGAGGAATTATATGAAGGAAGAAATCATGCGTTATTTTGGTCAGATGAATATGGGAGATGATAACCAATGGATCGAAAGCTATATTGATAGAATGATGAAAGATGAAAAGCAGGTTGACAGTAGTTATAGAAAAATGATTACAGAGAAATTATTTAATTTTATTGAAACACTTGTAACAGCGGTAGAAAAACAATCTTCGCCTGAAGAGCTTTTAGCGCTACAGCATCATCATTAATTAATAAGTCATTAGTCAATTGGCTGTTAGCAATAGGCAATGAATGACTCAATGACCAATTGACTTATTGCCCAATAAACCACATAATAAATTAACTTTTACAAACCGCCCTTTTGTCTCATTTTTTTATTAGCATAATATTTGAAACTTTATGTGTGTAAAATAGCTGTACACTAAATTTAATTTATGAATACCGGTAAAGAATTTGAAAAGTATGCTGTGAAGCATAGAGGCATTAGCAGCAACACCCTGCATGGATACATAAATCATAACGTAACCAATCTTACTCCAAACATTATTGAAGAAAGACCTATGAACATTGCTGTGATGGATGTTTACAGTCGTTTAATGATGGACAGGATAATATTTCTTGGTTATCCTGTAACTGAGGAGGTGGCTAACATTATAACTGCACAATTGCTTTTTTTAGAGAGCACAGATAGAACGAGGGATGTTCAATTGTACATTAACTCGCCCGGAGGTGGCGTATATGCAGGGCTAGGCTTATATGATACCATGCAGTTCGTAACTCCGGATATTGCAACGATTTGTACCGGCATTGCGGCAAGTATGGCAGCCGTACTCATGAGTGCCGGCGCACCTGGAAAAAGAAGCGCATTGAAACACTCAAGAATTATGATGCATCAGCCAAGTGCAGGTGCTGCAGGCCAGGCATCGGATGTAGAAATAACTGTAAATGAAGTAAGAAAGGTAAAGCATGAGTTGTATGAAATCCTGAGCAATCATACCGGTCAAACTATTGAAAAAGTAACTAAAGATAGCAATAGAGATTACTGGATGACAGCAGAAGATGCTAAAAATTATGGTTTAATTGATGAAGTGCTGTTCACCAATTCAAGAAAGACAAAAAAATAAAAGATATACAAACAAACAATTAGAATATGAATCTCTATAAAAAATATTCAACACGTTTCGAGGATGAGGACGATGAGCCTGAAAAATCATTACCCGAAAATCCAATGGAGAAAATGATGGGTGGGATGGTTTTTGACAAAAAATTTATTGAGCAACGAAAAATTTTTCTTTGGGGGCCGGTAGATGATAAAAGTGCAAAAGATATAACGAATAGGTTGTTATACCTTGAAGCTGTAGACCCTGGAAAAGAAATCACCTTCTATATAAATAGCCCCGGTGGTGTAATTACAAGTGGTATGGTTATCTATGATACTATGAAGATGATAAAATCCCCTGTAAGTACTGTGTGTATGGGAATGGCTGCTAGTATGGGCAGTATCTTATTAAGCGGTGGAGATAAAGGCAAACGGTTTATTTTCCCTCATGGTGAGGTGATGATACACCAGCCGAGTGGAGGTGGACAAGGTACCAGCGCAGATCTGGAAATTATGGCAATGCAGATATTAAAAGCAAAGCAAATAGGTGCAAAAATCCTTGCTGAAAACTGTGGTCAGACATATGATAAAGTGATGGAAGATTTTGACCGTGATTATTGGATGGATGCGGCTGAAAGTAAAAAATATGGCATTGTTGATAGTATTCTCAACAAATTATAGTGCAAAGTTAGTCCGTGGTTAACAGGTATCTTTACACGGTCTTTTTTTTAAATGTTCGTATAACTAAACAGGAAAGTTGTATCTTATACAAATTGATTTGAGAAATTATTTAAATGATTGAAAGAAATGGCTAAACAACAATCTTTACATTGTTCTTTTTGTGGCAGAAACCGTGATGAGGTGAAAATTCTTATAGCAGGCCAGGAGGGTCATATTTGCGAAAATTGCGTTGAGCATGCACAGGAAATTATCACGCAGGAAATTCTTCCAATGCCCGAAAAAAATGCTCAAACTTCCAGTTACAAGTTGTCAGTAAAAAAACCTGTTGAATTAAAAAAGTTTTTGGATGAATATGTAATAGGCCAGGACGATGCAAAAAAAGTACTGGCTGTGGCTGTTTACAATCATTACAAGAGGCTCAATCAAAAAATAGATGGTGATGTTGAAATAGAAAAAAGTAACATCATAATGGTGGGTGAAACCGGCACTGGCAAAACATTGCTTGCTAAAACAATTGCCCGGGTACTTAATGTACCTTTTGCAATTGTTGATGCCACTGTTTTTACAGAAGCAGGTTATGTGGGTGAAGATGTCGAGAGCATTTTAAGCCGGTTATTACAAGTATGCAATTTTGATGTAAATGCAGCACAACGGGGAATTGTATATATTGATGAAATAGATAAGATTGCCCGCAAAAGCGATAACCCAAGTATAACCCGTGATGTAAGCGGTGAAGGTGTGCAGCAAGGGCTACTTAAACTGCTTGAAGGAACAGAGGTTCTTGTACCGCCTCAAGGCGGTCGTAAGCACCCTGAGCAAAAACTAATAAAATTAAATACAAGCAATATTCTTTTTATTTGTGGTGGAGCTTTTGATGGAGTAGACAGGCTCATTGGTCGCAGGATAAATACCAACGCCATTGGATTTAGTGTAAACAAAGACCTTCAGGAGTTCCAGCGTAAAAATCTATTACAATTTGTAAATGCACAGGATCTTAAATCCTTTGGTCTTATACCCGAGTTGCTCGGCAGGCTTCCTGTAATAACTTATTTGAACCCGCTTGATAAAATTACTTTACGAAATATTTTAACTGAGCCGAGAAATTCGCTTATCAAGCAATATAAAAAATTATTTGAGCTCGAAGGAATCGAACTCGTAATTGAAAATGAAGTTTATGATTTTATGGTTGAAAAGGCTATGGAATATAAATTGGGAGCCCGTGGTCTCAGAAGTATCTGCGAAAGTATTTTAACCGATGCTATGTATGAGTTACCATCTCAAAAAGTAAAAACATTTACACTTACGATTGATTATGCTGAGCGTAAATTTAAAATTAGTAAGCTCAGTCTTTTGAAGGTTGCTTAGCCTCCATATAATTTCTTTAATACTTCTCTTTAGAATCTAAACTTCTTCCTTCATTTCCATTAATTTCAAACAAAGAAGAAATTATCATCCCTCATTTATTTTTTTCATTTTATTTTTACTCCAATCCTTTTACCGGAAAATTGTTCCATGTGTTCATTTAAAAAAAATTTTTTCAAATGGTTGATGTAATTCTTGGCTTGCAATGGGGCGATGAAGGGAAAGGAAAAATTGTAGATTACTTTGCTTCTAAATACGATATTATTGCCCGCTTCCAGGGAGGGCCAAATGCGGGGCATACTCTTTATGTGCAGGGGAAAAAAATCGTTCTTCATCAAATACCGTCAGGTATATTTCACGAGAATAAAATTAATTTAATCGGCAATGGAGTTGTTCTGGATGCTATTATTCTTAAAAAAGAATGTGAGGCTGTGGAGGCAATGGGAATCGATTACAGTAAAAGTTTGCACATAAGCGCACGTACGCATTTGATTTTGCCATCGCACAGGGCTATTGATAAGGCTAGTGAATTGGCCAAAGGCAATGATAAAATCGGCTCTACGCTTAAAGGCATCAGCCCTGCATATATGGATAAGACTGGCAGAAATGGCTTGCGGGTTGGCGACATTCTGGACAAAACTTTTATATCTCAATATATAAAACTGCGGCTCAAGCATCAGAAGCTTTTAGATAATTTTTCTTTTAACGAGGATATCTCAATGTGGGAAGAAGAATTTTTTGAAGCACTTGAATTTCTAAAAAAAATGCAGATTGTAAATGGTGAATATTATGTAAATGATGCTATTCAAAAGGGGAAAAAAATATTGGCAGAAGGAGCACAAGGCAGTATGCTTGATGTTGATTTTGGAACTTTTCCCTATGTAACATCCTCAAGTACAATTACTGCTGGTGTTGGAAGCGGGCTTGGCATTGCGCCACAAAAAATTAAAGAAGTTTTCGGCATTACCAAAGCGTACTGTACACGGGTAGGAAGCGGCCCCTTCCCGACCGAGCTTAATGATGAAACGGGGGAACTTATCAGGAAAACAGGAAATGAGTATGGCAGCACGACAGGCAGGCCAAGAAGATGTGGATGGATTGATCTGGTAGCTTTAAATTTCGCTTGTATGATCAACGGAGTTACACAGTTGGTAATGACCAAAGCTGATGTACTTGACTCATTAGATACACTTAATGTATGTAACAGTTATAAAGTAAATGGAGAAGAAACAAACCAAATTCCTTTTCAAATGCAACGATTGAATGTTGAGCCGGTGTATAAAAAATTTGATGGATGGAAAACTGATATTAGCTTAATAAAAAATTTTAATAATTTGCCCGGGCAAATGAATGTTTACATTAATTATATCAATAAAACTTTGGGGGTTCCTGTAAACTATATTTCAAATGGGCCTGGAAGTGATCAAATTATTGTGGCATCATGATTGTGGGTTTGAGCAAGAAACAAATTGAAATTAATTTAAAAAAAATAATGAATTTTATTTGGCCATTTCAAAATCTAATAGAAATTTTACATAATTAATCCTTGAAGAAATCATGAAAGCAAAATCTGATATGGAAAACGAACTTCCTGAAAAAAAACCGGCAGCCAATTCTACCAAAACATCTGCAAAAAAAAAGAATAAAGATATAGAGGAGAAAGATAATGATGATTTTGAAGATGATGAAAAGCCGTTGAAAAAGACAAAGGAAACTTCATCAAAAAAAACGGGCAAATCAGCAGACGATGATGATGACGATGATGTTGAAATTGAAGATGATTGGGAAAAAGCTGATGGTGATGAAGAATACGATCCCGACTTCGAAGAGTTTGATATTCCAAAATCTAAAGTCAAAAAACCTTCTGCAAAAAAAGGCAAAGGTGAGGAAGACTTTGATTTGGATGAAGACTTCAAAGAACTTGATCTTTTTAATGATGGAAGCGATTCTGATGATGAGGAAGATGATTTCTAACGATAATTATTATCTTAGCTTTAATGCTTTTGATTAATAATGTTGAAAAGAAAATTTACATCATATCCCATAAAAGATTTTTCAGTTTTTAAAATTCAAATGCTAAATTTTGGAAAAAAATTTGGCATTTTTTGTTTCCTTGATAATCACGCGTATGAATTCAATAAATCATACGAATGCATTGCAGGTGCAGGTGTTATAGATTCAATAATTGCTAACAATGCTGCAGGGCTACATAAACTTGAACAATTTCAAACTAAAAATCCGGATTGGATTTTCGGCCACATAACTTATGATGTAAAAAACGAAATTGAAAACTTAAAATCATCAAATCCTGATGATATTCAGTTTCCGGAAATTTATTTTTTTATTCCTGAGATAGTTTTCATTCTTAAAAAAAATGGCTTTCAGATAGGAGTGGACCCCGATTATGATGCCAGGAAAATTTATGAAGAAATAATTTCTTACAAACCGGAAGATATAATAGCTGGTAAAGCCTCTCCTTTAAAAAGCAGATTCGCGGCTAACGAATATATAGATACAGTTAAAAAATTGCAAGAGCATATTTTAAGAGGTGACTGCTATGAAATAAATTTTTGCCAGGAATTTTATGCAGACAATATTATTATTGATCCTTTCATTGTATATCGGAAATTAAATGCACTTTCACCAAATCCATTTTCTGCTTTTTATAAATACAAAAACAAATATCTTATTTGCGCCAGCCCTGAAAGATTTCTAAAGAAAACTGGTAAGACGATTATTTCTCAGCCTATGAAAGGAACCATAAAGAGAAATACAAACGATGCAATAGCTGATGAACAGCAAAAGAAAGATCTGTTTAATAATGAAAAAGAACGTTCAGAAAATATAATGATCGTAGACCTGGTTCGCAACGATCTTGCTAAAATTTGTACGGAAGGATCAGTATATGTGAAAGATTTTTTAAGGGTTTATGCATTTCCCCAGGTTCATCAAATGATATCAACCATACAAGGAAATCTTAAAGAGAATACTGATCTTGCAGAGATATTTTTTGCTACATTTCCAATGGGTTCAATGACAGGCGCTCCTAAAAAAAGAGTGATGGAATTAATTGAGAAATATGAAAGAACCAAAAGAGGATTATTTTCAGGAACGATTGGATATATAGATCCTAATGGTGATTTTGATTTTAACGTTGTAATAAGAAGCTTGCTTTATAATCAACGGGAAAAATATGTATCTATTCAAGCCGGCTCGGCCATTACTTTTAAAAGTATACCTGAAAATGAATATGAGGAATGTTTGTTGAAAGTTGCCGCTATAAAAATGGCACTGGAATAATTATTTGCGTTTTCTTATCTCGTTGCGTTTTTTATAAATAGTTTTTGTGTCAACATTTATATCTCCCAACAGTTGTTGAACACATTCATTGAGTATGGGATATTTATTAGCAACAAATAAATCCATTTTATCATTTGGTAACTGCAAATCATAGGTGCCAATTGATGCCAGCATATCATCAAACCCAGGATTATAACGGTTAAAATCTTTTATATCCATGTCAAGATTTTTTGCAATTACTGCACCAATGTATTTCCCGGAAAGAGACATTTTATCTGAATTCGAAATTTCTTCATTTGAAATATCAGGCTTTAGTGAAGCCCCGCTAATACCATTTAAACTTTTGTAATCAAAATTTCCAGCCGGCGAGTCACTATTTCCAGTTTCCATAATGTAATGCGTAGCAATAAACTTTTTCACATGGTTGCGTGATTCTTCGGGGAGATAATATTGCATGCTCCAAAAATTACGGCTTCCGCTTCTTTTGATAGCACTATACACCCGGCCCGGGCCGCCATTGTATGCGGCTATCACGAGGAGCCAATCTTTAAAATCTTTGTATAAGCTTAGTAAATATTTAGCAGCGGCATTGGTACTTTTATAATAATCAGTGCGATCATCCGCAAATTGGTTCACCTGCAATCCATAATCTCTTGCAGTATAGCTCATAAACTGCCATGGCCCACGTGCGCCTACATTGGAAAGAGCATTCGACTTAAGATCACTTTCTATAACTGCCAGATATTTTAATTCTTTTGGCAATCCATATTGAATAAGTATTCCATCAATTAAATTAAAATATGGCAATGCTGTTGGCCTCATCTGCTGTAAATATTTTCCATGTGCCTGCAGGTAATCCTGCATATAGGTTTCTGCGTAAGGATTTACCTGCGAAGCGTAAGGTATGGCTGGGTTATATGAATAATTTTTGAAAAGATTTTTAAATCCATATTTAGTAACCTGGCTAAAATATTGAACTTTTTCCTGCTTTGGCAATGTTGGAGATTTGATAACTTCTTCTATTGCTTTATCTTCTTCTTTATCAATTTCTTTTATTGTTGTATCTACAATATCTTGATAAAAATATTTATCATATGCCAATGAGTTTTTTGCAAAACTCAATTGAAAAAATGAGGATAAAATTAATATGGTACAAAATTTCGTCATTAATTATTTAATACTTTTTGTAATCATTCAGGAGCATATTTGAAATTTCAAGTAAAGTTAATTCATTATGCCTATTTGTGATAACCTGGAGGCCAAAGGGCATACCATTACTATGTTTAAACAATGGCAAAGAAACGGCTGGTGTTCCTGTAAGATTTGCATATACAGTATATATATCAGCAAGATACATAGCAACAGGGTCTTTTTGCATACTCCCTGCTTCAAAAGCGGTACCAGGTACTGTGGGTAAAATCAAGGCATCATACCTGTTAAAAATTTCTGTTGTTTGATTTACCAGTAATCGCCGTATTTGCTGCGCTTTTGTAAAATATGCATCGTAATATCCTTCACTAAGTACGAAAGTGCCCAGCATTATGCGTCTTTTTACTTCCCTTCCAAAACCATCACTACGGGTTTTTTTATAAAATTCTGCTAGGTCTTCAGTATTGTTTACATGCCTGTAACCGTACCGCACACCATCATAACGTGAAAGGTTACTCGAAGCCTCAGCAGTAGTGAGTACATAATATGCAGGCACAATAAAGTCTATAAGACTAAATTCGATCTCTTCAACCTCATGTCCATTTTTTTTTAATTTATCGGTTAATTCGTAAATGCTTTTTTTAATTTCAAGGTCTAAACTTTTATGCTCGAGTGCATTTTTAAATAATACAATTCGATAGCTATCGGATTTATATTTCTTAGACTGAAAAATGGAGGGAAATTCCACATGCTTTTCCTGGTTTACAGTACTGTCATAATCATCCCTGCCATTAATTATTTCCAGAATTTTTGATGCATCTTCTATGCTATTTGAAAAAACCCCTATTTGATCAAATGAAGAAGCATAAGCAATTAAGCCATGTCTCGAAACAAAACCATACGAAGGTTTTACCCCGGTTATTCCACAAAAATCTGCCGGCTGACGAACAGAGCCCCCTGTATCACTTCCGAGGCTTATCATGCAAAGTCCTGCCTGCACCGCTACTGCAGAACCTCCTGAAGATCCACCCGGAACTTTATTTTCATCTAATGCATTTAATACACGCCCATATACGGAATTCTCATTGGTGCTTCCCATTGCAAACTCATCACAATTACAGCTACCTATGATTATTGCATCTTCATCTAATAATTTTTTAACTACTGTAGAATTATAAATTGAGACGAAATTTTCTAAAATAGCTGATGCCGCACTTACTTTATGATCTTTATAGCAAATAACATCCTTAATCGCGATCACTACACCATGAAGCTTTCCAAAAGATTTCCCGTTGTTTCTTTGTTTATCAAGAAAGGTCGCCCTTTCAATGCTTTCCTGTCTATAAACTTCTACAAAAGCATTTAGTTTTACAGTGGTACCAATTTTTCCAAGATAATACTCGACTGCATCAAGGCAGGTTGTATTGTTTTTTCGTAGCTGCTCATGGTAATCTGATATGGTCTTATATAAAAACAAAGAGATAAGTTTTATAAAAAAACGGCTAAGGTGCTGTCCTCTATTTTATAGAAAACGCATCTGAGCCGTTAACAATATTTATAAATTTTTATTCGGGTAGTTGTGTTTCTCTCAACACTTCCTGCCTTGGTACTTCCTGCTTTGGTGCTACAGGTGTATTATCTTTTTCCTTCATCCCGGCGTCAATTTCACTTTTCACATGTTCTTTGGCATCATTAAATTCCCTCACACCCTTTCCAATTCCCCGCATTAGGTCAGGGATTTTTTTTCCTCCAAAAAATAAAAGGACAACTAACAGAATCAAAATCCATTCGGAGCCACCAGGCATCGAAAGCAATAAGACAGGGTTTAATAAGTTGAGTGTCATAGTAAAATAATTATATTAGCAAAGATACATTAATAATAATTACAGTGAAGATACCACGGTACTTGAAATCGTTAATCCTCTTTTTAGAAATTATCTAAGATAGCGGCCACATTTGGCTTTACCGTTGGCGGCATCATAAGGAGAAATACCTCGTGCGCAGGATGCAAATAATGTTGACAAAACAAAAGCGATGATACAAACCTTTTTCATTTCAATAACTAATGGTAAAGTACAATTTATATCATTCGCATGTTTAATGGAGTGCAAGTATATAAAATAAAAAACCGGAAAACAATAGCATCCCGGTTTCTTATTAAAATTATATTTTTATTTCATTCTTTTTTCTTGAATTCGGGCACTTTTACCACTTCTTTCACGAAGAAAATAAAGTTTTGAACGACGCACCTTACCTACTTTATGGAGCTTGATACTATCTATATTGGGAGAAAAAAGTGGAAACAAGCGCTCAACGCCAACTCCATCACTAATTTTACGGACAGTGAAAGTAGCTGTTCCGCCTTTGCCTTGCCGCTTGATGACGTCACCCTTGAAACTCTGTATTCGTTCTTTGTTACCTTCCTGAATTTTATAGTTAACAGTGATATTATCACCTGCTTTAAATTGCGGAAGTTCCTTTTTTACCGTCAACTGTTCGTGAACAAATTCAGTTGCATTCATGCCTTATAATTTTAGGAGTGCAAATGTAAGTGAAATTTTAGATTAAAAAGACGAATAAGAATTCGGCGGAACTTATTCAATCTTACTTTCTAAAAAAATATTTTTTTAGAACGATTTTTGCAAATTAAATTTATCTCGCCATATTCACCGCTCTTTTTTCGCGTATAACAGTCACTTTTATTTGTCCGGGATAAGTCATTTCTGTTTGAATTTTTTGAGCTATCTCAAAACTTAATTTATCGCTCTCCCCATCACTTACCTTATCAGCTTCCACAATAACTCTAAGTTCTCTGCCAGCCTGGATTGCATATGCTTTCTCAACACCCGTGTATGCTAGTGCAAGATTTTCTAAATCTTTGATACGCTGAAGATATTGCTGCATTATTTCGCGGCGTGCACCTGGCCTGGCACCACTCATAGAATCGCAGGCTTGTACAACAGGGGAAATCACATATTGCATCTCAACCTCATCATGATGTGCGCCTATTGCATTGCAAACTGCCGGGTTTTCTCCATATTTTTCAGCGAGCTTCATTCCTAGCAACGCATGGCTTAATTCGGTTTCATCATCAGGTACTTTTCCAATATCATGAAGCAAGCCTGCACGTTTCGCCAGTTTGGAATTCATTCCCAATTCCGCAGCCATTATACCACAAAGGTTTGCTACTTCACGACTGTGCATTAGTAAATTTTGACCATAAGAAGACCGGAAACGCATTTTACCTACAATCCTTACCAGTTCTTTATGCAGGCCATGTATACCCAATTCAATTACTGTGCGTTCGCCAATCTCTATAATCTGCTCTTCTAATTGTTTGCGTGTTTTTTCTACCACTTCTTCTATACGTGCAGGATGAATACGCCCATCTGCTACTAAACGTTGTAGAGAAAGTCGTGCAATTTCACGACGCAAAGGATCAAATGAAGAAAGTATGATAGCTTCTGGGGTATCATCAACAATTAAATCTACTCCGGTTGCTGCTTCAATAGCACGGATGTTCCTGCCTTCACGGCCAATGATAGATCCTTTTATTTCATCACTTTCAAGGTTAAAAACAGTAATGGCGTTTTCAATAGCTTGTTCAGACGCCGTACGCTGAATGGTTTGTATAATTATTTTGCGGGCTTCTTTGTTGGCTCTCAATTTAGCATCGTCAACTATTTCCTGTTGTATTAGAAGAGCTTGTGAATTGGCCTCTTGTCGTAGAGATTCAATAAGTTGTGATTTGGCCTCTTCAGCAGAAAGACCTGATACTTTCTCAAGTCTGCGTATATGCTCCTCCTGGTGTTTTTCCAATTCGGTCCGCTTTATATTAACCACTTCAATTTGTCGGTTAAGAGTTTCTTTGATAGACTCATTATCCTTAATAAGGCGCTCGACATTCTGATCCTTTTGATTTATGGATTGTTCCTTTTGCTTAAAGCGATTTTCAGCATCGCTTAGTTTTTGATTACGTTGAAAAACTTCTTTATCATGTTCAGCTTTTAATTGTACAAAACGCTCTTTTGCTTCGAGTTGCTTTTCTTTTTTAAGCGTTTCAGCTTGAAACTGTGCATCAGAAATAATTTTTTGAACTTCTGATTCTGCTTTTTCTAATTGTTTTTTTGTGTTTTTAGCAAATATAATTTTACCCAGGATAATGCCTGCTATTAAAGCCACGACACCAATTATTATTGGAAGTAGTTGGTCCATTGTTTTTTAATGATTTAAATTGGTTCATAATCAATAATCCTCTTTTATAACGCATTTTCTTTCAGGAAATGCGAATAGACGAAGATAACAAAATTTGTGTGCAGAATTATTGGCAGCTTTAGAGGATTGGAATTATGGATGTGAGTTACTTCCATCTTTTCATTTACCATTCAGGTTTAATCCACAGTATAATTATATAATAGCATCCAATTGTTTATCTATTTTTTTTAATGCTTCTGTAAGCTCTTTCATCGAGGCTTCATTGAGTATGTCAGTTTGAGGTTGAGTCGCATACCATATTAGTACCATTGCAATGTAATCCTGCATATCTTTTCCTGCAAATTGGGAACGAAATTCAACAATTTTTGCGTTGACAATTTTTAATGTTCCGCGTACTTTCTCTTCATCCTGGGGAAGTATTTTTATGCGATATGATCTGTCGCCAATCAGAATATTTAGAGGTATAAAATCTCCTTCCATAATCAACTATTTAACATTGTGATACATTTTTCAATATCCTTTATATATTGATTGATTTTTTTTTCGAAATCGTGCTTATCTTTTTCATCCATTTTTCCTGATGAAGCTTTAAGAATGCCTGCCTGCATTTCAAGAGAATTTATTTTATCAAGAAAATGTTTTTCATTAGTTATTCTTTCTTCCATTTCACGAGTTAAGGTTGCCTTTTCTATCTGAAGAGCTGTATATTTTTTTAGCAATTGCAGCGATTTATTATTTATAGAATTTATAAGTTCTTCAGCTGTTTTCATTTCAGGTATTTTTTCTTATTACTGCGTCCCAATCTTTCTGTATACTACCAATTATTCGTGCCATCATTTCGTCAGTTTCCCCGTCTGTCAAGGTTTTTTTCTTATCAGAAAAAAGAAACCTAACCGATAATGATTTTTTGTTTTTTCCTAATTTTTCATTTTCAAATACATCAAATAATTTAACTGTTATAAGCCTGGCTAAATTTAAAGAGATGACTGAATTTTCCAATGATTGATAAGTAATTCTTTTATCAACGATTATTGATAGGTCTCTGTGAACCTGCGGAAACTTTGGAATTTCTATAAAGGTTACATCCTTCTTTTGGATAAGAGAAATTAATTTATGCCAGTTTATATAAAGATAAAAAACGGGTTGCTTTATAGAGAATTTTTCAAGAATTGTTTTTTTTATCCTTCCGGTTTCTGCTATAATATTTTCATTTGATGTGGCAATAATACAGTCATCAAGTTCTTCTTCTTTCCCCGCGGCAAAACTGTAATCATTTAAACCCGCAATCGAGAAAATATTATGACATACACCTTTCACAAAATAAATATCCATTTTTTCAGTCGCAACTTTCCAGGAGGTTTCTTTTGTATTGCCTGCAAAATACAAAGCAAGACTTTCTACCTCATCATATTTCCCCGGCTGTGTCGTTGAATATATTTTTCCAAATTCAAAAAATAAAAGATCAGAATTTTTCCTATTAAGATTATAGGACATACTTTCCAGCCCAGTTGGCATCATTGAAGGACGCATAACATTAAGATCTTCACTTAGACTGTTTATAATTTTTATAGTTGTTGTAAGAGTTTTTTCAGTAAAATATTTGCTGTTAGTAATAGAATTTGTAAAAATTTCTGAAAAACCATTACCGGTTAACCAGCCTGCTATTTTTTCTTTTAAAGCTTCCTCATAAGCTCCTGTCTCAATTGCGGGAGACATCTTAATAGTTGAAGGAATATCGATATTATCCAGTCCGTCAATTCTCATAATTTCTTCAACGATATCTGCAGGCATTGTTATATCGGGGTTACTGAAAGGAACCGCAACTTTTAATTCATCCGCGCCTTCTCTCACAATTGAGAAGTTTAAGCTTCTTAAAATATTTTTTATGATTTCCTGGTCATAATTTTTTCCACTGATTTTTTTAAGATAATGATTTTGTAAAATAATCTCGTTTTGTGATTTAGGGTTTGGATAATCATCTATAATTTCAGATGAGATTTGACCTCCGCAGATTTCTTTAATTAGTAATGCTGCCCGTTTTAAAATATGAATGGTGTTACTTATGTCGACGCCTTTTTCAAACCTGACGGCAGCCTCGGTTCTTAGATTATGCCTGAAAGATGTTTTTCTTATTGATGCAGGATTAAACCAGGCGCTTTCTAAAAAAATATTCTTTGTATTTTGAGTAACTCCACTTTCAAGGCCACCGAAAACACCACCGATGCACATGGGTATTTCATCTCCGTTGCATATCATTAGATCTTCGCTATTAAGTATACGCACTTTTTCATCAAGAGTAATGAACAAAGTTCCTTCCGGAAGTGTTTTTACAATTATTTTATTGCCATTTATTTTATCAGTATCAAATGCATGCAGAGGTTGACCCGTTTCATGCAATATAAAATTTGTAATATCCACAATATTATTGACAGGACGCACACCTATACTTTTAAGCCTGCTTTGCAACCACGCAGGTGATTGAGATACACTAATGCCAGATAGGGTTACACCAGCATATCTCCTGCACGCTTCGGAATTTTCTATTATAACATCTATTTTATGAGAGGTGTTATTTGCTTTAAAAATATTTTTAAAAGGTGAGATCATTTTTATTTCAGTCTTATTGTGATGAGACAAGTAAGCACACACATCCTTGGCAACCCCCATATGACTCATGGCATCCATACGGTTGGGTGTAAGTCCTATTTCGAATATCGAATCGGCTGGAGACTCATAATATTCGTTCGCAGTCATTCCTGTTTTAGTATTCTCAGGAAGTACAATGATTCCTTCATGACTAATACCTAGACCAATTTCATCTTCAGCACATAACATTCCATGACTTTCAATACCACGTATATTAGCTTTTTTAATCGTAATTGCAGCTTTATGTAAGGGATAAAGAGTTGCGCCTACCGGTGCTATAATTACCTTTTGACCCACAGCAACATTGGAAGCGCCACACACTATCTGCAGCGTTTCGCCATGCCCGTTACTAACGGTGGTAATTTTTAATTTGTCGGCATTAGGATGTTTTTCGCATGTAAGTACTTCGCCAATCAATAAACCCTGGAGGTTATTTGTTACCTGCAGGTATTGGTAAAGATTTTCCACTTCGAGCCCCACAGAAGTTAAAATAGATGCGAGCTTTTGAGGACTTTCTATTATTTTGGAAGTTATGATATCCTCCGGCAAGTAGTCTAGAAGCCAATTGTAACTAATCTTCATGTTCTTTTATAAATGTCCATCCTTAATTTATAGAAATTCAAAAATAAGAAAAGATGCAGGTAAGAAATATTTATGGGCTTAAAAAAGTGCATCAGTACCGTTTTTATTGAAAAATCTCTTATTTGTGTTTCAAATTTTTAAAATGAAAATAAAATCCTTAATAAATTTTTTGAGTTTATGACTCAAAAATCCTAAATTCTTTTCTGCACATTATGTTGTTAATTACGGCGATAAAAAAACTGCAAAATATTTTAAATTGTGTAAAACGTCAGAATCTATGTGAGGAACCTTTCTTTTTATGTGACTGATGATGTGAATGGTGTGGTATAAATTTTAGGGCTTAACAATTTCTTTAAATAGATTTTTGTCATTTACCTTAGCCAGCCTTATCAAAATTTGCGAAACATATAATTAAATATTTAAACTAACTTCTAAAAAATTTTTAATAAAAAATGGATCTTACTAACCTTAATGTAGAAAGAAAATCCCGGAGAAAAAGTGGTTCTCTCGAACTGGGAACAATGATGTTTGGGAAAATACCACCTCAAGCCAAAGATTTAGAGGAAGCGGTACTTGGGGCTATTATGTTGGAAAGAAATGCTTTTGATTTTGTAATTGAGATTTTAAAGCCTGAATGCTTTTATGTAGAGGCCAACCAGCGAATTTTTAGGGCAATGCAAGGACTGCAGCAAAAAAATTTACCTATCGATTTATTAACGGTTGTTGAAGAATTAAAATTCCGTGAAGAACTTGATCTTACCGGAGGTCCGTTTTACGTTACCAGGCTTACAAATTCTGTCGTTTCATCAGCTAATATTGAAGCACATGCAAGGATTATTCTTCAAAAATTTATTCAAAGAGAACTCATCAGGATTAGTGGAGAAATTATCGGGGATGCCTACGAGGATAGTACAGATGTGTTTGATCTTCTTGATGATGCTGAAACCAAGCTTTTTGAAATTACCAATAATCACTTACGAAAAGATTATGCAAGCATAGATACAATATTGGTAAAAACGATTCAACGCATCGAAGATCTAAGGACAAGACAGGATGAAATAACAGGTGTGCCAACCGGGTTTTCCATACTTGACCACATCACTTATGGATGGCAACCATCTGACCTGATAGTGCTTGCAGCACGGCCTTCTGTTGGCAAAACTGCATTTGCGCTTAACCTTGCACGTAATGCTGCTCTACACCCAACAAAACCAACAGTTGTCGGTTTCTTTTCACTTGAAATGAGCGCAGGCCAGCTTGTACAAAGAATTCTTAGTGCAGAAAGTGAAATATGGCTGGAAAAAATTGCAAGGGGAAGGCTTGAAGAACATGAAATGAAGCAACTTTATAAAAAAGGAATTGAGCGACTTGCATCTGCTCCCATACATATTGACGATTCTGCTGCATTGAATATTTTTGAATTAAGAGCCAAATGCCGCAGGCTAAAAAATAAACATAAAGTAGGGCTGATAATTATTGACTACTTGCAGTTGATGAGCGGCGCGGGTGAAAATCGTAACAGTAACAGAGAGCAGGAGATAAGCCGTATTTCAAGAGATTTAAAAGGGCTTGCAAAAGAATTGAATATTCCAATAATTGCTCTCAGCCAGCTAAGCCGCGAGGTTGAGAAAAGAAAAGAAGGTAATAAAATGCCACAGTTAAGTGACTTGAGAGAATCCGGCGCTATTGAGCAGGATGCCGACATGGTTATGTTTCTTTACCGGCCTGAATATTACGATATTACTTCCAACGAATTGGGTGAAAGTAATAAAGGTGAAACACATGTACGCATAGCAAAACATCGTAACGGCCAGCTTGATACAATTAAGCTGAAAGCATTACTTCACATTCAAAAATTTGTAGAAGATGATGGTGATGATTTTAGTAAGAACCTGCCGCAGGGGGGAAGTTGGAAACCGGTAAAAGACATCGATGGGGACGGACCAAAACTTTATATACAAAAGGGAAGTAAAATGAATGATGGTGAGTTTGATGAGGAAACACCTTTTTAAGTATAACCTGAGTAAATTTGTGAATTGCCTTATACATTACAAAGTATAAAGTCTGCAATAAACTTTTACTAAATATCTTACCCTTTAAAAGAAGGTTATTTCATATCTTAATAAATATATTCTCAAGTCTTAGGCTACCGAATGCAATTACCATTATTTCTTGAAGAGAATCTCCCCGTTTCCAATAAGTTTATTTTAAGTGAGGAAAGCTCAAAGCATATTGTACAGGTTTTACGCATGCGTGCAGATGATCCATTGCTTATTACTAACGGGAAAGGTGAAACGCTGACAGCTTCTATTATATTGGCGGATAAAAAAAGGACAGAAGTCAAAATCACAGGAAGAACTTTTACTCCTCAACATGTTGCTAAAGTTTCTATAGCTATTTCACTAATTAAAAACATGAATCGCTTTGAATGGTTTTTAGAAAAAGCAACCGAAATTGGTGTTTCAGAAATTATTCCTCTTATTTGCCAACGAACAGAAAAACAACATTTCAAATATGATAGAATGAAAAAAATTTTAGTGAGCGCAACATTACAATCACAACAGGCATGGTTGCCATTATTGTACGAGCCTTTAAAATTCCTTGAAGTAACAACGAGATTCTCATATCAAAATAAATTCATTGCCTATTGTATAGAAGATGAAAAAAAGAAATTAGCCAATGAAGCAATTATACAAGGCGATCAACTCATACTCATTGGCCCTGAAGGAGATTTTACTAAAGATGAAATTGAATCGGCTATTCAACATGATTTCATTCCTGTTAGTCTTGGTGAAACAAGATTAAGAACAGAGACCGCAGGCCTTGTGGCTGCGGTCTTGCTTTTGAATAAATGATTTCAAAAAGAAAAAGTTTATGTTATTCCTGAACTACCAGCCTGAAGCCATTTCCATGGATATTTACAATTTCAATACTGGTATCGTTTTTTAAATATTTACGAAGCTTGGCAATATAAACGTCCATGCTGCGGCCATTAAAATAAGTGTCGCTCCCCCATATTTTTTTTAGTGCTGTTTCTCTGGGTAATAAGTCATTTTTATATTCGCAAAGCATTTTAAGCAATTCATTTTCTTTTGGAGATAATGTCTGTACGTCTTTTCCAACGCCCAACTGGCGCAGCCTTGGGTTAAAATGATATTGTCCTAAATCATATTCGGCATTAACTTCTTCACGATGTAACTCCTCATTGCGTTTTAAAATTGCTTTTATTTTATGAAGCAAAACATCGCTGTCAAATGGCTTTGTGATATAGTCGTCTGCACCAAGCTTGTAACCTTTAATAATATCGTCTTTCATTGTTTTTGCTGAGAGAAAGAATAAGGGCATATCAGGGTCAACATTCCTGATTTCTTCAGCAACAGTAAAACCATCCATATTAGGCATCATTACGTCGAGAAGACATATATCAAATTTCTCACGCTGAAAAGCAGCAAGACCAAGCCTTCCGTCTCTTTCTAAAACAATATCATAATCATTAAGCTCAAGATAATTTTTCAACACCATACCAAGGTTAGGATCGTCTTCGCAAATCAGAATTTTAGGTTTTTTATTCTCCATGATAATTTTGTATTTTTTCCGAATAAAGATATTCAGTTTTTATGAAAATGGTTTAATATTTAATCAGACTGCTAATTACGGTAATTACAGTGTCTAAAAAGTTAAAACAATCTTATCATTTTCATTTTCAGTTTGTAACTTTCAAAAAAAAATAAAATGGCTAACAAAGATGCGTTTACACAAGCTATTAAAAATGGCTATTTGTTCAAAGGAGAAACTATCAAGATAGGCTCAGCTATACTTGATGGGAATGTTATACCTGAAGCTGAAATTTTTCTTCCATTAAGAACCATGAATCGGCACGGCTTGGTTGCAGGGGCAACCGGTACAGGTAAAACCAAATCTTTTCAAATGATTGCTGAAGGGTTAAGCGACGCCAGCGTACCGGTATTGCTAATGGACATTAAAGGCGACTTAAGTGGTATTGCCGCTGCAGGAACAATTAACGATAAAATTACTGAGCGTTATCAAACTTTAAAAATGGAATACAAGGCACAGTCATACCCTGTTGACCTTCTTACATTAAGTGAGCAGAAAGGCGTTAAGCTAAGAGCAACTGTTTCCGAATTTGGGCCGGTACTTCTTACAAAAATTTTAGGATTAAATGATACGCAGGGTGGAGTAGTAGCTATGATATTTAAATATTGTGATGATAATAAACTTCCATTACTTGATTTAAAAGATTTCATAAAAGTTTTACAGTATGTAGGTAACGAAGGCAAAAATGAATTGCAGGCTACTTATGGAAATATTTCAACTACTTCTACGGGAACTATTTTACGCAAAGTGATAGAACTACAACAACAGGGTGCAGATATTTTTTTTGGCGAAAAAAGTTTTGAGGTTGAAGACCTCATGAGAATTAGCGATGATGGGCGTGGGATGATTAGTATTTTAAGAGTTACAGATATTCAGGATAAACCAAAACTTTTTTCAACATTTATGTTGCAAATGCTTGCAGAGTTATATGCAGTTTGCCCGGAAGAAGGAGATCTTGATAAGCCGAAGCTTATTATTTTTATTGATGAAGCCCATCTTATTTTTCAGGAAGCAAGTAAAGCTCTGCTGGAGCAGATTGAAACCATAATTAAACTGATACGATCCAAGGGAATTGGAATTTATTTTTGCACACAAAATCCAATGGATGTACCTGCCAGCGTTTTAGGACAGTTAGGTTTAAAAATACAACATGCACTAAGAGCATTTACTGCAGCGGACAGAACAATAATAAAGCAAACTGCTCAAAATTATCCTGAAACAACTTTTTATAAAACGGAAGACCTGATTACTCAAATGGGAATTGGCGAAGCTTTGGTAACAATTTTAAATGAAAAAGGAATTCCTACACCATTAGCGCATGTGATGATGCTTTCACCAAAAAGCAGGATGGATGTACTTGCAGATACTGAAATAGATAATATCGTAAATGATTCAAAATTAGCGGCAAAATATAACCAGGTAATTGATAGTAACAGTGCTTATGAAATGCTCACAGCTAAATTGCAGGAAGCTGCAGCAAATACACCAGCAAAGATTTCAGGCTCCCAGAAAACAGTTAAACCTGAAGAAAGTACTCTTGAAAAAGTTGCAAATAATACAATAGTAAAAAGCATGATGAGGACGGCAGGAAATTCTATTGTAAGAAATTTATTGGGCTCATTAGGACTAGGGGGAAGAAGCAGAAGTTCAACAAAAAGCTGGTTTTGATATAAATTTAAAAAATTCTAAAGGAGTAACTATTCATAATTGTGATTTACCTCTTAAAAAATTATTCTGATTATAGTTTTATATATGTTTCCAGGATTAAAAGCTATCCATAGTTTCCTAACACTCAACAGGATCTACCGATAACTAAATTCGAAAAGTATAAACCCTCATTTTTTT
>JBDTYU010000120.1:0-11824 GCA_040005535.1 Ginsengibacter sp.
ACAAATCATGTAAGCATGTCAGGCTTATATTTTGGGAAGTATTTTTGCAGATAGTCATGAACATACCAGAAAACATGATAAAAAGATTAGATGAAATACCGGTAAGTGTACTTGACCTTGCTACAATAATAGAAGGAGATATACCCGCAGATTCTTTCAGGAAAAGTATGGAAGTAGCGTTGCATACAGAAAAGCTTGGTTATACCCGGTATTGGTTTGCCGAACATCACAACATGGCCAACATTGCCAGTTCTGCCACTGCAGTGTTAATTGGTTATATAGCAGCGGGTACGTCTACCATACGGGTTGGCTCTGGTGGTGTGATGCTACCTAATCATGCTCCATTAATTATTGCGGAGCAATTTGGAACATTGGAATCCCTTTACCCGGGAAGAATTGATCTTGGTTTGGGTCGTGCGCCAGGTACAGATCAACTTACATCTTTGGCCTTGCGTAGAAATTTAAATAGTTCTGTTGATCAGTTCCCCCAGGATGTAGTTGAATTGAAAAATTATCTTGCACCATCCAGTACAGATGCACGGGTTCGGGCCATTCCTGGTGAGGGTACAGAAGTACCTGTTTGGCTTTTAGGCTCCAGTACCTATAGTGCACAACTAGCTGCCGCGCTTGGTTTGCCTTTCGCTTTTGCCAGTCACTTTGCCCCGACTCATTTACACGATGCATTAAAATTGTATCGCCAGCACTTTACACCTTCTAACCAAATGCAACAACCTTATTCAATGGCTTGTGTTAATGTGATAGCAGCCGATACAGATGAAGAAGCACAATACCTGGCCAGCTCTTTTTACAGGTTAGCTTTAGGCATTGTAACAGGTAAAAGAAATCCATTGCAACCTCCTGTAGAAAGTTTGGAGGGGATATGGGCTGATTATGAAGAAGCGGCTGTAATGCAACTGATGCAATACACATTCATTGGCAGTGTCAAAACAGTACAAAAAAGTTTACAATCTTTTTTAAATAATACAGGCGTTGATGAAATAATGGTAGCATCTTACATTTATGACAACACAGCCAGAATTCATTCCTATGAATTAATAGCTCCTTTTTTTAAAAAGGCACAAATGCCTGGTATACCCAAATATGCTGGGGTGAATAAAAATTAAAGAATATTAATTTTGTGTTCTTCTTAAAAAAAATATTTCGTAACTACGTTTAACCCTTATCGTTATATAGTTTAAGCGGGAGATATTTGCTCCCTTAACTTGCGGGGAAAAGAAATTAATTATAGCTACAGTTTCTGTTACCGCTAGAGAAACTGCGTTTAACCATGATTGCTATATAGACTACTTAGCAAGAATAATTAATTATACATTAAACCTGAAATGCATTACATCTCCATCATGAACAAGATATTCTTTCCCTTCAATTCTTAATTTTCCGTTTTCACGGCAGGCAGCCTCTGAACCATAGTGAATAAAATCATTATAAGAAATTACCTCTGCCTTAATAAATCCTTTCTCAAAATCAGTATGAATTACACTGGCGGCCTGGGGGGCCTTCCAGCCATGATGTATTGTCCAGGCACGCACTTCCTGTACACCCGCAGTAAAATAAGTGGAAAGATCAAGGAGTTTATATGCAGAATGGATTAAGCGGTCCAATGCAGGCTCTTCCATTTTATATTCTTCCATAAACATTTGTTTATCCTCAGGATTTTCGAATTCAGCTATCTGCGCTTCTATAGCATTCGTCATAATAATTACCTCTGCTTTTTCTGCTTTTGCAACTTCCGCAAGTATATCGGAATATTTATTTCCTGTATGCATGGAGGCCTCATCTACATTGGCAACATACAATACCGGCTTATCTGTTAATAAAAAACTTTCAGCAATGGCTGCCTTTTCTTCTTTGGTTAAATTGAGCGAAAGAATATTTTTTCCTTTCTCCAGGTGTGCCTTGCATTTAGCCAGTACCCCATATTCCTGTTTTACTTTTATATCCCCGGTCTTTAGCATTTTTTCAGTACGGGATAATTTTTTTTCAACACTATCCAAATCTTTTAACTGCAATTCTGTTTCAATGATTTCTTTATCAGCTATTGGGTTTATCGGGCCTTCATCTCTCAAAACATTTTCATCTTCAAAACAACGGACTACATGAATAATAGCATCCACTTCACGAATGTTTGCAAGAAATTTATTTCCAAGCCCTTCTCCTTTACTCGCTCCTTTTACAAGGCCGGCAATATCAACAATTTCAATTTGTGTAGGAACTATTCTATCTGGTGTTACAAGTTGCGCAAGCTTTTCCAATCGCTCATCCGGAACATTGACAAGTCCAATATTAGGTTCAATAGTGCAGAACCGGTAGTTGCTGGCCTGTGCTTTCGCACTGTTACTTACCGCATTAAATAAAGTCGATTTTCCTACATTGGGTAGTCCCACAATTCCTGCACGTAATGGCATACTATTATTATATTTTTAATTGCTATCGCAATGTGTTAACATGTTATCAAAGTAATTTTTGTTGAAAGTGCGCAAAGATAACGGGAATTATTTTTCTGTTATTTAGTAAAGTTGATTAAAAAAATAGCCGACGATCGTCAGCTATTCATTTATAAAAATTACATGAAGTCAATTATGGATTGTCATCTGTGCTGGTTGTTTTACTATAAGTAACCTTATCGGTATGGGCTGCCCCGCCTCCGCCACTGTTACCTCTTACAAGAGCAATTATTATTAATAATAAAACTGCACCGCCTACAATCCATACCCATGGCTGAACGGTAGTCGCATGTTCTGTGGTGGTAGTTGTGGTTTGACTGCTGGCTCCGGAAGAGGTACTATCCTGTGCAAATGCATATGCCCTGGCAAGACTTAGCATTATAAAAGAAAATAGAAAGATGTAAGTCTGGCGATTAAAGATTTTTTTCATGATTAATTTTTTAAGGTTTAAAAAAAAATAAATCTACAATTAAAATTATTATTTACACAACTTCATTAAAAACACTTACTGTCTTACCGGGTTAGTAAATAATATTATTGCCCGGCACCCTGCATACCATTCTGTAATCCTTCCTGCTCGCCCTTAAGGTTTTTCCGTTTGAATAAGGAGACATCAAACTTACCAAACCTCCAATTAAAATTTAATCTTACAATTTGCGGATCTCTGCGCCTTTCATTGTCCTGCGTTGAATAAATTGCTTTAGAAAAATTTGATTGAGAATGTGTACGATAAACTTTTGTTCTGAATATATCATTTATACTAAGGGAAAGAGAGGCAGCTTTATCTTTTAAAAATTCTTTTTTTATGGCTATATCAACTCCATAAACAGGATCAGTAAATCCATTTGCAGTAGCAAGATCTCCGCCACCAAAAAATCTTCCGCCGCTGTTGCCACCGCTTCTATTTGGTGGTAAAATAGTTTTACTGGTATAATCGCCTGTTAATTGTATGGAAATATTTTTTGGTAAAGTAAATGTATTATTAAGTTTCCCGAACCAGCTTACTTTTTGATTGCTTAGATTAGTTTCAAGGTTGTTACCGTTTATTTTTGAATTGTAAATGTTTACATTCGAAGTTAAACTCCACCATTTAGCAATTTTATCGGAGGCTGTTACTTCGAGCCCATAGGCATTTGAATTGTTGGCATTGGCATAAGATGTTATAAAAATTGAATCACTCTTTGATGGATTTGGATTTCTGTCCCTGTATTGAAAACGGGTGATAAGATTATCGGTCTGCCTGTAATAAACAGTGGCAATAATATTATTACCATTTTTAAAATTTACATCATAAGACAGTTCAAACAAATTGGTGAATTCGGGAACAAGATTCGGATTACCCCGGCTAATGTTGAGAGAGTCAGTGTAATCATAATAAGGAATAAGCTGAAAGAAATTTGGCCTGTTTATTTTTCTCGAATAATTCAACTGGACATCTTGTTTATCATTAATTTTTTGAGTAAGAAATACGCTTGGGAAAAAACTAAAAGGGTAAGAGTTTTTAAATACCTCGTTAGAATCAATAAGCTTTCCCGAATATTTTGAACTCTCAATACGACCACCTAATTGATAGGTAAAGGCTTTTAATTTTTGAGAAAAGGTTGTATATACTGCGTATACCTGGTCTTTAAATTGATATTTGCTATCAAGCCCGGGAAGCGATTGATATTTGCTTACTAAAGGATTATAAAAAAGGTTTTGATTGAAGCTGTTATAATTTCTTACCGATCCTCTAACCCCTGCTTCAAGCTTTATTTTATCTGTAATAGGGTCAGCATAATCTGCTTGACCAGTAAAATATTTTGTGGTGCCACCGCCTGTTATTTTTTGTTGTAACAATGGTGTTTTAGCTGTGTTGTCAGGATAAAAATATTGAGTTGAAAATTCGCTGTTGTTTGTGTTCTTGCTATAATTATAATTTAGATCCGCTGCAATATTTTTATTGGGTTTTGCAAAATTATGTTTATAGCTCACCGTGCTTCCATAATTATTGAAAGTGAAATTTCCATTTGTATTTCTTAATCCTTTTTCATTACTGCTGTACGATATAAAATTACTATCCCTGTTAATATGCAGAAGATCAGTGTTGCTGAATTTTCCCTGCACAATTACTCCTGAAATTGTGAAAGTATTCCGGTTGTCAGGAAAGTAATCAAAGCCTGCCCGTGCAAATGCGAAATGGCCAAGATTTTCGGGTTTATTATGTTGAGACAAGGTTGCAGTTACTCCATCAAAGTGATCAATTCGTTGTGTACTTTGGGTGCTTAAAGACTTACGCTGATTATACATTGAGTTAGCAAAGAAATTTATTTTTCCCTGCTTTATATTTATATCTGCGCCCAAACCAAACTTTAAACGTGAGTCAAGGTTAGCCCTTAAGTTACCATTATATCCGGCCTTCCTGTTTTTCTTCAAAACGATATTTAATATTCCTGACCCGCCACCGGAAGCATCAAATTTGGCAGATGGATTAGTAATAATTTCAACGCTCTCGATTTCATCTGCCGGTATTTGTTCAAGCGTTAGTGTTGTAGGCCTTCCGTCTATAAATATTTGGGGTGTTGCATTGCGTAAGGTTACATTTCCGTCAATATCAACATTAACTGAAGGAACATTTTTCATTACATCTACAGCAGTACCACCGGCACTTGTTAAGCTCTTGTCTACATTAAATACTTTTCTATCAATATTCATTTGCAGCAGACTTTGATTTGCGGTTACCACAACGCCCTGGAGTTGTTGCACATCGTGTAACATTTTAATGTTGCCCAGATCTTTATCAACAGCGTTCATCATCTGGCTCATATCGCCGCCATTCATTTTAAGATTAAAATTTACTTTTTCGTTATAAGGTTTGTAACCGGTGGCTGAAATTAAAAGCTGATACGAGGTAATTACCGGGAGCTTATCTATGCTGAATTCTCCTTTTTTATCAGTAAGCATTATTGCAACAACAAAATCTCTCCGTTTTTTTGTAGCAGTATCCATTTTATTTTGAGTAAGTTGAATGGAAGCAGCTTCAAGAGGTTTTCCCGAAGCTTCATCAAGAACTTTTCCATAGAAATGTCCGAGGTTCATACTTTGTCCGCCCCTATTGTTGCCACCCGCATACTGCGCAAATAACGCACTTGAAATAAATAATGTAATAAGGGAAATGAAAAAATTTCTCATGATAGATTTAATGGCTTTTGATTATTCTTTAGACGCCTTTAGTTTTAAAAACATGTGCAAATGTCAATGGAAATTAAAAATTAATTTTGTAAAAATGTATGAATGGTAATAAGCATAGGCTTTGAGTATTAGTAAAAGATTTAAGATATTGCGCATATATGTATAAAGATCATCAGTAAAAAATAACAGGATCAATCCAAATATAGTTTTTACTTTAAATTTTTATTTATTTTTGTCGCTTAAGAAACGGTGGTTGTAGCTCAGTTGGTTAGAGCATCAGATTGTGATTCTGAGGGTCGCGGGTTCGAGCCCCGTCATCCACCCAAATAATTTTTTCCTGCAGAAATGCGGGAATTTTTTTGCGTTGATAGTTTGTTTTATTTAAAGCCCATGCAATATTTTTTCAAAATAACCGTCCATATATTATTACAAAAGCTTGTTAATTAAACTTGCTATTTTTAAACATCAAATCTATTTTCAGTTATTTTTACGTATGAATCCTTTAATGAAATTTATTATGAGCAAAAAATTTTTACCGGTACTGTTAGCACTTATATTAGGCGGGTTGTTTTTGACTTACGGAGTAATGGGGAGGGGAGATAGAGAAAATGATAATCCTAAAACCAAATATGAAAAAATACTGAGGAATGTAGGTATTGTTTTAGAACAGGGACATTATAGCCCTAAAAAAATTGATGATAAATTTTCAAAAGAAGTACTTACTAAATATGAGGTAGCTCTCGACCCTGATAAATATATTTTTTACCAGAAAGACATAGATGATTTCAAAAAATATGAGAACAAAATTGATGATGAAATTCATGGCAGCCCATTGGAATCATTTTATAGCATCAGCAAAATTTACCAGGTACGCATAGACGAAGTTTCTGCTTTCTATAAAGCAATACTCAGCAAGCCTCTTGATTTTTCCAAAGATGAAACACTTCAGCTTGATGGTGATAAAAGAACTTTCCCCATAACAGAAGCTGAAAGATATGATTATGGCAGGAAAAGGTTGAAGTATCTTGTGATGGGTCGTTTTATTGATTTACAGGACGAAAGAGAAAAGCGTAAAGCAGCAAAGGATTCAGTGTATAAAAATAAAAAAGATTCAATTTATAAACCAGATTCAACATTAGAACGTGAGGCACGGGGAATGGTGTCCAGGCAAATGGACAGGTATTTTCTAACGCTGAAAAATCATAATACTTTAGATGATATGTTCAGCGATTTTGTAAACGCTATTACCGGGAGTATGGATCCGCATACAACTTACTTTGCACCGGTTGATAAAAGAAGCTTTGATGAACTCCTTAGCGGTACATTTTTTGGTATAGGCGCCCAATTAAAAGAAGATGATGGTAAAATAAAAATTGCCAGTTTAATTACAGGAGGGCCTGCATGGAAATCAGGAGACATTCAACCGGAAGATGAAATTGTAAAAATAGCCCAGGGAACAAATGCACCGGTTGATGTTACCGGCTTTGCAGTTACAGACGCAGTTAAACTTATCAGGGGAGAACAAAAGGGTTCTGAAGTAAGACTTACGCTTAAGAGAGCTGATGGCAGTACTAAAGTAGTACCGATAGTCCGCGATAAAATTTCTTTGGATGATACTTTTGCAAAAAGTGCAATTGTAAACGAAGGCGCTCATAAAATCGGTTATATTTATTTGCCTGAATTCTATGCAGACTTTGATGACCCTTCTGCACGCCGCTCTGCAACAGATGTAGCTAAGGAAGTTGAAAAATTAAAGGCTGAAAATATTGATGGAATTGTAATTGATCTTCGTGGAAATGGCGGTGGTTCATTAAACGACGTTGTTGATATGGCAGGATTATTCATCAAGGACGGCCCTGTATGCCAGGTGAAGGGAAGGGGAAGCGATGAGAAAGCTAATATTTTAAACGATCGTGATAAGGAAGTCTTATACACAGGACCACTAGCTGTAATGGTAGATGAGCTAAGTGCCTCAGCTTCCGAAATTTTTGCCGCAGCCATCCAGGATTATCATCGTGGTATTATCATAGGAAGCAGTTCCACTTATGGTAAAGGCACAGTTCAGCGCAGTATATCATTAGATCCCCAAGCAGAAAATGCTTTATTCAACAAACCCGCAGAAGGCTTGGGAGATTTAAAACTAACTTTTAGAAAATTTTATAGAATTAACGGCGGTGCAACACAATTGCGTGGTGTAGTGCCCGATATAGTAATTCCTGACAGGCTTGAAAATGTGAAATTTCGTGAGAAGGATAATCCGGATGCTTTGAGTTGGGATGAAATTCCAAAAGCAAATTATACAACATGGAACCCAGGGTATAGTTTCAACACAGTTATAAGCCAGGCTAATACAGATTTGAATCAGAGCCCGGTTTTCAAAGGCATCAGAGACGATGTAAACACACTTGATAAATACAACGATAAAGAAACACCCCTCAACATTCAGAAATATCGTGAGAAGCTATCTCAGATTAAAACTACTTCAAAGCAATTGGAAGATCTGATCAAACTTTCTGTTGATCTTCCTGTAAAAAATATTGCGGCCGATTCTATGGAGTTGCGCAATGACAAAGATAAAGTTGCCAAAAACAAGCAATTTTTAAAACGTATAAGTGATGATATATATGTGGATGAAACAGTGAAAGTGGTTGCTAAAATGATAGGAGAGGAACAGCTTGCTTTGCATAGTGAAAATAAATAACTATAAATTTTTTTAAAACTTTTTTTAAAACGAACCGGCTTTTTGCCGGTTTTGTTTTTGAAAAAAATCAGGCTATGATGTAAAGGTTTGCTATTCTTTTTCTTTATCAGGAAGCTATTAATTCTACGATTTTTTGATAAGATAAACTCATCAACATTATTTTTCTTTTTACCCTATCTTTGCGACCTAAAAATTAAAATCTTGGCTACAAAGTTTTCAAAAGAAACTTATTTATATTGGTACGAACTCATGCTTTTACTTCGCAGGTTTGAAGAAAAAGCAGGACAGATGTATGGCATGCAAAAAATTCGTGGATTTTGTCATTTATATATTGGCCAGGAAGCTATCGCTGCCGGCTGTATGACTGCCACAACTCCTGACGACATTTTTATTACCGCTTACCGCGACCATGCTCTTGCAATAGCAAAAGGTGTTTCAGCAAAATCCTGTATGGCGGAGTTGTATGCAAAAGCTACCGGTTGCAGTAAAGGAAAGGGTGGCAGTATGCACATGTTTGGCGTGAAGGAAAGATTTTTTGGAGGACATGGTATTGTAGGAGCACAAATAGGAACCGGTGCAGGACTGGCATTTGCAGAAAAATATAAAGGGACTAAAAATACAGTATTATGTTTTTTTGGTGATGGCGCTGCAAGGCAGGGAATACTTCATGAAACTTTTAATATGGCTATGTTATGGAAGCTTCCGGTGGTTTTCGTTTGCGAAAATAATAATTATGCAATGGGAACTTCTGTTGCCCGCACGTCGAATGTACTGGATATTTATAAACTTGCCGATGCCTATGATATGCCCGGAGACCATATTGATGGTATGAATCCTGAGACAGTGCATGAAGCTGTAGAGAGAGCTGTAAAAAGAGCAAGGGATAATGGCGGTCCAACATTGCTTGAAGTAAAAACATACCGTTATAAAGGGCATAGCATGAGTGATCCTGCAAAATATCGCACCAAAGAAGAGATGGAAGAATACAAGTTGCAGGATCCCCTTGAAACAACTTTGGTTAAATTAAAAACAGACTTCAGGATAAACGATAAAGAAATTGAAGCAATCAATGAAAGGGTAAAAACAGAAGTAGAAGAAGCAGTAAAGTTCGCTGATGAAAGCCCTTTCCCTGATGATAATGAATTGTATAAAGATGTTTATGTGCAACAGGATTATCCTTTCATTACCGATTAGTTTCCGGACAAGAAGGATACTATAGGCAAACTAATAAACCAATAACCTAATAACGAATAAACAAAGAAACTAATGGCTGATAAATCAATAGTGCAAACAGAAGCGGATGTGATACAGAAAGCGCGGGGGTTTTGGGTTAATTATAATAAGCCCGTAATGTACATCAGTTCTGCTATAATAATTTTATTGGCGGGATGGCTTGTTTATAAATACATGTTTAAATTACCAAAGGAAGAGAAAGCTAATGACGCAGTTTTTGTAACACAAAAATATTTTTCAGATTTTAGCAATGCCCCATCTGATTCGATAAAAATAGGCCTTGCTGCTAAATGTCTTAATGGTGATGGGGTAAATGCGGGAGCGCTAAAAATTATTAATAAATATTCAGGAACTGCTGCTGCAAATTTATGTGAATATTATGCGGGCGCCTGTTATTTGAATCTTCAGCAATTTGACAAAGCAATTAAGTTTTTAAAAGAGTTTGATGCGGGAGGAGCAACACAAATTAAAAGCCGTGCCTATGGAATGATAGCCGATGCAAGTGCAGAGCTCAATAAAAATGAACAGGCATTTGAGTATTATAAAAAAGCCGCGAATGTTGATGATAAAGATGAATATACTTCCTCTGAGTTTCTTTTCAGGGCAGCGCTTTTTGCCGAAGCTACCGGTAAAACAAAAGAGGCTGTTGAGCTTTTTAAAAAAATAAAAGAGGAGTATCCTCTTTCTGAAAAAGCTGCAGATGTGGATCGCTATCTTGCAAAGCTTGGAGAATTTTCAGAATAAATATTTACAGGTAACTCCATGGCAGCAGTAAACGAGAATCTATATAATTTTAATACAGGCGTTCTTTCAAAGGATGCCTGTATTGTTATTGTACATACTGAATGGAATGCTGAGATTGTTGATAAAATGCTGGAAGGTTGCATTAGAATGCTTCAACATTTTGGCATGAATAATTATAAAATATTAAGTGTGCCCGGCGCTTTTGAAATACCTTTTGCTGTAAAACACTTTTGGGATTTGTATCAGAATAAATTTGAAAGACCCCAGGTATTTATTGCATTAGGTTGTGTATTGCGTGGCGATACGCCTCATTTTGATTATGTATGTAAAGCAGTAACTGATGGAGTGCTGCATCTTAACTTTATATTGCCGGTGCCTACCATTTTTGGAGTACTTACTGTCGATAACCGGCAGCAGGCTGAGGAACGGATTGGAGGTATCCATGGCAATAAAGGTGAAGAAGCTGCTATATCTGCTTTGAAGATGATGGCTCTTAAATATTCAATATGATATATTATTCTTATCGTGCCATCTCATTATTGTTTTACTTAGGAGTTATCTAATAATAAATTTCAGGATTTCTTACAATTGCAGAAGTGGTCGAAGTGAGTATCGCTACCAATTGCAAGGTGGAAAAAAATATTTCTACAATCTTTTTAATATATAGCAAAGGAAATTTTGTAAATGAAAGTTCAGTTATTTATACCTTGTTTTGTTGACCAGTTATATCCACAAACTGCTTTCAATATGGTGAAAGTTTTGGAGAAAGCTTGTTGTGATGTACAGTATAATACTAACCAAACATGTTGTGGCCAACCCGCTTTTAATGCAGGTTTTTGGGATGATGCAAAAGCAGTTGCCGCCAAATTCATAAAAGATTTTGAAGGCGTTGATTATGTTGTTGCTCCATCTGCTTCCTGTGTAGGATTTGTAAGAAATTATTATGCCGGCCTTTTTGAAAATTCTTCCCTGCATAATAATGTAAAAGATCTTTCTAAAAGAACATTTGAATTCACAGAATTTCTTACAGACGTTTTAAAAATTGATAATTATGGCGCAGAGTTGAAGGCAAAAGCAACCTATCATGATAGCTGTGCGGCATTGCGTGAATGTAAAATCAAAGAAGGACCCAGAAAACTTCTCAATAAAGTTAAGGGACTGCAACTTGTTGAAATGATGGAAACGGAAACCTGCTGTGGCTTTGGTGGTTCATTTGCAGTTAAGTTTGAATCTATTTCTATCGCAATGGCCGATCAGAAAGTTCATCATGCTTTAGATACCGGCGCAGAATATATTATCTCTACTGATCTTAGTTGCCTTATGCATCTTGATGGCTATATAAAGAAGAAAGAACTGCCAATCAAAACTATTCATATTGCTGATGTGCTGGCAAGTGGATGGGAATAAATGGATTCTTAATTCTTTGATACTGGATATCGTTTATTGCCTTTTGCTCTTGTATTGCTTATTGCTTATTGTTTATTGCCTATTGCATATTGAAAACCTGGAT
>JBDTYU010000121.1:0-4624 GCA_040005535.1 Ginsengibacter sp.
TAAAAAGCTTAATTGATAAGATAATTCTACAATAAAATCAAATACTAATAAACCAGTAAACCCATAAACAAATAACCAGTAAACCAATAAAATGAAATTTATTATTTCTATAATTCTCACCATACTTCTAAGTTTTTGCGCATGCTTATATTTTCCCTGGTGGAGCATAGCCATTGTTGCATTTTTAGTTGCTGCTCTTATTCCGCAAACACCCTTAGCTTCTTTTGTTACAGGGTTTATTGCATTGTTTTTATTGTGGGGAATTTTATGCTTTTGGATAAGCACCAATAACAATGATATACTTGCTCACAGGATATCGCTTTTAATTTTTGAAACTGACAATCCATTCTTACTCATTATAGCTTCCGCTCTTATTGGCGCTTTGGTAGCGGGTTTTGCTGCACTTACTGCGAGTTACGTACGGCCATCGTTGCTTGCCCGAAAATAATTTCCCAGAAAATTATTTATTTACCTGGTAATGCATTTCACAACTCAATAACTTTTTAGAAGTTACATTCGTTTATGAAAAAACTGGTATTGCTTATTTTTTATATTCCTATACTTTCTGTATCAGCTCAAAAAATTGAAGGCACTGTTTACGATAATGATGGAAAAATTTTGCCCTATGCTTCTGTTCTTATTAAAGGGACACAACAGGGAGTAATTGCAAACACTCGTGGCAATTTCAGCTTTGCCTTATCTCCCGGAAATTATACATTGGTTTGCATGCATGTTGGATATGTTACACAGCAAAAATCAATAACGCTCGGCTTAAAAAATGCAGCAATAGATTTTGCGTTGACTCTGCAAAAACTCGTATTGAAAGAAGTTATTATCAAAGAGGGTGGGGAAGACCCCGCTTATGAAATTATAAGACAGGCAATAAAAAAACGATCTTTCTATGAAAAACAGGTAAAAGCTTTTGAAGCTGAAGTGTACATAAAAGGAATCATCAAATTAAAAAAGTTGCCAGAAAAAATTCTGGGGCAAAAGATACCTGGTGAAGATAGAAACAATATGGGGCTGGATACTGCAGGCAAAGGAATTATTTATCTATCAGAGTCTGTAACAAAAGTTTCTATGCAGCGCCCGGATAAAGTAAAGCTGGAGGTCATTTCAGGAAGAGAAAGTGGAAGCAATGGATTTGGATTTAATTTTCCTGCTTTCATCAGCTTCTATCAAAACAATGTAAACATGTTTGCATCACAGCTTAATCCGCGTGGCTTTGTATCGCCCATTGCAGAGGGCGCTTTGAACTCCTATAAATATAAATTTCTCGGTAGTTTTTTTGAAGATGGAAAAGAAATTAATGTGATAAAAGTAATACCAATAAGAGATTATGAACCACTCTTTTCAGGAATTATAAATATTACTGAAAGCGACTGGCGTATTTACAGTTGTGATCTTTTGCTTACAAAAAAATCACAGCTTGAAATTTTAGATTCACTTGAAATTTCTCAAATCCATATTCCTGTAAACAACGATGTATGGCGTGTTAAAAACCAGGTATTGCATTTCAACTTTAAACAGTTAGGAATAGACGCAGCCGGCGATTTTGTAAATGTATATTCAAAATATAACCTGGAACCGGGTTTTGCAAAAAACTATTTCAACCGTGTGTTTATAAAATACGATACCGCTGTAAACAAAAAAACAAAAGCTTATTGGGACAGTATAAGGCCCGTGCCACTTGAGCCTGAAGAAATAAAAGACTATGCAATTAAAGACAGTATTTATGAAATAAGAAAAGATTCGGTTGTTCAAAATATCGATACCCTTAAAAAGAAACAGGGTAAATTAAAATTGTCAGAGGTATTCTTGTCAGGAGTGAACCGTACTCATTACAGTAAAACTAACACATATCAGTACGAGGTTGATCCATTACTAAAGGCCTTACAATACAATACAGTGGAAGGTGTGGTAATCAATCCATCTTTTACTATTTCAAAATTTGTAAAAAGATGGAAGAGTAATGTAGGCTTCATTACTGATGTGCGGTATGGATTTAATAACAATCATTTCAATGGGTGGGCAGGGCTCAATTTCAGCAGCAGGGATTTTGATATTGATAAAAAATATAATCAAGAGTCTTTTTTTATTGCAGGTGGTAAACGTGTCAGCCAGTTTTTTAAAGAAAGTGCAATTGATGGTTTTGGAAATAGCATTGGCACATTATTGTATGGGCGCAATGATATGAAAATTTATGAGAATTATTTTGCCAAGACAGGTTTTTCAAAAAAGTTTGAAAGTGGCGCCGGTATTCTGATTGAAGGAGAATATGAAGATAGAATTCCACTTGATAATACAACCGATTTTATATTAAATAAAAAATACCGTGACAGGTTTACTCCAAATTATCCGGAAATTTTACCGTCTCAATTTCTTCCTCACCAGGCAGTCATTTTGCATGCATCATTGAGTATTAAGCCTGGTCAAAAATATATTGAGTTCCCTCATTCAAAAATTGCGATTGGATCAAAATATCCAACATTAACGCTTGACTATACCAAAGGGTTTAAAAATATTTTTGGTAGTGATGTTGATTTTGATAAATGGTCTTTCACTGTAGCAGATAATGTTAATTTAAAACTGGCCGGTTCTGTAAAGTATGCATTAATGCTCGGTGGTTTTCTAAATACAAAATCTTTATTCATTCAGGATTACAGGCATTTTTATGGGAACATTTCCCATATCGCAAAAGAATATGTAAGAACTTTCCAATTGGCACCATATTATGGATTTAGCAACGCTTCTTCATTTTTTGCCGAGCTGCATTTTGAACATCACTTTAATGGATTGCTTACTAATAAAATTCCGATATTGAAAAAACTAAACTGGAATTTTGTTGATGGAACCAACGCACTTTATATAAACTCTCATACAAAATACGCTGAAGTTTTTGCAGGCCTTGAAAATATTTTTAAATTATTCAGGGTCGATGTTGTGGGAGGATTTCAAAATGGCCGTAAACCAATCTATACTTATCGAATAGGCTTTGATGGCTTGTTGGGTTCTGCAATAAATTTAAGGCGATTCGGAGGAAGTAAAAAAATAATTAATAAATGGTAAAGATTTATAAAATTTATTTGCAAAAAAACCCCCAGAAACAATATGGATGTATAAAAAAGAATTAAAGTAGCTAAATTAATATAATAATTCTTTATAACTTTAAAGACCATTTAACTTATGAGGATGAAAAAATTTATATTTATAGTTCTCGTTTTATTTTACGCAGAGACTGGTGTTACTCAAATTTCTCCTGCACATACTGTTATTGTTATAATTGAAAACACATCCTATAACCAGATAGTTGGCGGCATTGCAGCGCCATACATCAATGAGCTTTTGGCTAATACTCATACGGCGTCTTTGTCTCAATCTTTTGGATTAACGCATCCCAGTCAACCAAATTACCTGATGCTTTTTTCAGGTTCCAACCAGGATGTAACTGATGATTTTGTACCGAAAAATATACCGTTTACCACGCCAAACCTGGGCGCCGAAATAATAAAAAAAGGTTTGAGCTTTATTGGTTATTCGGAGGATATGGCAAATACAGGTTCTACTGATTCTATATTTTATGGATATGTAAGAAAACATAATCCCTGGGTGAACTGGCAGGAAAGCAGCATTAATGGGATACCGACAATTTCAAACAGGTTGTTTAATGATTTTCCTTCAGATTATAATATGCTCCCAACTGTGTCGTTTGTGGTTCCAAATTTATACCATGATATGCACGACGGCTCAATTACAGATGGAGATACATGGCTGCGTAATAACTTAGATGGCTATATCCAGTGGTGTATTAATAACAATAGCCTGTTTATCCTAACGACTGATGAACAGGATGGGCAAGCGCCTGCAAATATTGTGACTTTTTTTACCGGAGCAAATATTAAAGGAGGGATCTATAACCAGTCAATTACTCATTATAATGTTTTGAGAACGATTGAAGAACTTTACCAACTTCCTTATGTTGGCGAAAGTATAAATTCATCAGCCATTAGTTCTATATGGCTAACGGTATTACCACTTCAATTACTGAAGTTTGATGTTACATTAAATGTGAACTATGTAAATATTAACTGGGAGGTTACCGGGGAGTTTGATACAAAGCTTTTTACTATAGAAAGGTCAACTGATAATGGAAGATCATTTAAAAGTATTGGGACTATGAATACCAAAGGGTCTGGCAATACAATTAATAAATATCAATTTATTGATCATGAGCCAATAACCGGTATAAATTTATATAGATTAAAGCAATTTGATTTTGATAATAAAATTCAATATTCAAAAACTGTTTCTGTGGTTTTACCTCAAAAAAAAGTGAGTTTTTCTATCTATCCTAATCCCGTACACAATTTCACTAATATATTTTCCAATAGTTCAGAAAGTAAAGACATATCCATCCAACTGGTAAATGCTGAGGGAAAAATAGTAAAACAATATTCAGATCAAATTAATTACAACCACCCGATCAAATTTAACCTTGATGGCATTAGTAAGGGTATATATTTTATAAGGTTACTCTCAGACGACGAAATAACTACCAATAAAATTCTGGTAAAATAATGTAAACGTTTTACTTAATGGATCAATGCTTCATTAGCTATTGACC